>CAZEIC010000026.1:0-31920 GCA_964512175.1 uncultured Oscillospiraceae bacterium
GTCTTGCCCACGCCGGTCGGTCCGAGGAAAATGAACGAGCCGATGGGGCGCTTGGGGTCTTGCAAACCCGCGCGCGCGCGGCGGATGGCGCGGGAGATGGCGGAGATCGCCTCATCCTGCCCGACGACGCGCTGGTGCAGCGTTTCCTCGAGGCGCAAAAGCCGCGCGCTCTCGCCCTCGGTCATTTTCTGCACGGGCACGCCCGTCCAGCTTTCGACGACGTGCGCGATGTCCTGCTCCTCGACCACGTCGCGCGCGGCAAGCTTTTGCTTCTCCCACGCGCCGCGGCGCTCCTCGATGACGGCGCGCAGGCGCATTTCTGTGTCGCGCAGACCCGCCGCCTTTTCGTAGTTCTGCTGGTCGATGGCTTCGCGCTTTTCCAGCAGCACGCTTTCCAGCTCCTGCTCCTGCTCTTTCACGTCGGGCGGCGCGGTGAACGCCTGAATGCGCACGCGCGAGGCGGCTTCGTCCATGAGGTCGATGGCCTTGTCCGGCAGGAAGCGCTCGGTGATGTAGCGGTCGGCAAGCGATACGGCGGCGCGCAGAGCGTCGTCGGTGATGCGCACTTTGTGGTGCGCCTCGTAGCGGTCGCGCAGACCCTTGAGGATGAGCACCGTTTCCTCGGGCGTTGGCTCGGAAACCGTCACCGGCTGGAACCTGCGCGAGAGCGCCGCGTCCTTTTCAATGTGCTTGCGGTATTCGTCGAGCGTCGTCGCGCCGATGCACTGGAGTTCGCCGCGCGCGAGGGCGGGCTTGAGGATGGACGCGGCGTCCATGCTGCCTTCGGCTTTGCCCGCGCCGACGATGTTCTGCATTTCGTCGATGAACAAGATCACGTCGCCCGCCTTGCGGACTTCGGCGATGATGTTCTTCATGCGCTCCTCGAATTCGCCGCGGAACTTCGTCCCGGCGACGAGGCTGCCCACGTCCAGCGAGATCAGGCGCTTGCCCGTCAGCGTTTCGGGGATGTTCCCGGCGATGATGCGCTGCGCCATGCCCTCGGCGACGGCACTCTTGCCCACGCCCGGCTCGCCGATGAGCACGGGGTTGTTCTTCGTGCGGCGCGAGAGGATCTGCACGATGCGCTCGATTTCGCGGCTGCGTCCGATGACCGGGTCAAGCTCGCCCTTCTTCGCGGCATCGGTCAAAGCGCGCCCGTACTGCGCGAGCGCCGATTCGGGCTCTTGCTTGCCCGCCTCCTGCGCAGCGCCCTGCATGCCCTGTTTGAGCACCAGCAGCGCGCTTTCGCGCAGCGCGGACAAATCGCACCCGAGGCTCAAAAGGATGCGCACCGCCAAGCCCTCGCCTTCGGCGAGCATCGCCAGCCAGAAATGCGCGCTCGTGACGTAGGGCTGCCCGAGCCGCTGCGACTCGCGGATGGCGGTCTCCAGCAGCTTCTTGGCGCGCGGCGTGAGCTCCAGCGAGCGCGGCAATTCCTTGCCCTCGCCGGTCGTGAGCAAAATCGCCTCGCGCACCGTCTGCACCGAGACGGCGGGCGGCAGCGCGGGCACGTCGTCCCGCGCTTCGCGAACCAGTGCCATCAATACGTGCTCGGTTCCGACGTAGTTGTGCTTGAGCGAGATCGCCGCCGCCTGCGCGCCGTTGATGACGCGCTGGGCGCGTTCGTTGAATTTTCCAAAGATTGCCATACGTTATTCCTCTCCGCGGGCTGCCGCGATCAGCATATTTTTGAGCATTTTGGCGCGTAAGGCTTCCTTTAACTCTTCTGGCAATGGCACTGCCATCGCGCCGTCCGACACCGCCGACAGCATGATGAGCGCCTCCTTGCGCGTCAGCACGCCGCGCTCGACGAGCTGCGACACCAGCACCTGCGCCGTCTGAAACGAAAGCCTGTCGCCGATGCGCTCGGACAAAAGGTAGCGAAGCTGCTCGCCGCCCGTGCGCTGCACGCGCACGATGCGGATGAACCCGCCGCCGCCGCGCTGGCTCTCGATGACGTAGCCGTGGTCGGGCGTGAAGCGCGTTTGCAGCACGTAATTAATCTGTGACGGCGCGCAGTGAAAATATTCCGCCAGCTCGTTTCTTTTGAGGTCGACCTGCTGCGCGTCCTCCGACAGCATTTCCTTGATGAACCGTTCGATGGTATCGCTCAGGCGCATGTTCCATTCCCCCTTGTCCCGTCAAAGCGCGCTTGACTTACTTTGACTTTATGAGTATACCACGCCGCGCGGCGTTTTGCAAGCCCGCGAGATTGTAAACAAATGTTGAAACGATTGAAATGGCGGCGCGTATCCTGTATGATATCGGCGGGGCAACCATATTATAGGAGGAAACTGGCATGAAAAAGCTGCTGACGATACTGCTGGCGCTGGCGCTGTGCGCGGGCTGCGCGCTCGCGGGCGGCGTGACGGCGCGGGAGGCTATGGACATCGCCGCCGCGCGGCTGGGCGACGCTGCGGATGTTTTTTGCGTGTTTAAGGTGGACTGCGCGCTGGAGCGCGATTTGGACGACGATTGTTACCGCGTAACGTTCACCTCGGCGCACGGCGAGCACGGGCGCGATTCCTTCACCGTGCGCGTGTCGCCGGATGACGGCGAGGTCTTGTCCGCGCCGCCCGAGGGCGCGCTGCAATTCGGGCGGGAAGCGCTGGATTTCGCCATGGCGCGATACGCCGAGCAAATGACGGCGTGGCGCGCGGCGTACGGCGAGTACGAGGCGTTCTGGACGAGCGAGCAGCGCGCGGAGCACACGCGGTACCTGACCGAGAACTTCAACTATGACGACCCGCTGGGCGGCGTGACGTTGGCGCTTTCGTCGGCGCGAAACATCGCGGATGAAGCGTTTGCGCGCGCCGCGGGCGAGGAAGCGCTGCTGTCCGGGCGCGTGCAAGTCGACGCGCAGCTTGCGCGCAAGGACGGCAATTCCGCGGTCGCGCGCTGGATTTTCCAGTACAATTATCAGATGCCAGACGCGGTGTACGGCATCGGCGCGATCGAGGTCGCGTCACCCGAGGGCTGGCTGGTCAGCAACAACATCACGAAAGAAAGCTATGCGTCAATCGTGCGGGCGGCGGACGTCGACGCGCGGCGCGACGCGCTGTTTGCCGAAAACGGCCCGTGGTGGATGTGGTCGATGGAGGACGTCCTCGCCAACGTCGAGGTGTTCTCCGAACACTATACCTATCCGGGCGAGGACGACATCCCCGAGGAACAGGCGATCGCCACCGCGCGCGCCGAAGCGAAGCGGTTAGGTCCGGATTCGGACGTCGCCGACGATTTGCTTGCCACCGCCCGTTTCTATGTCGAAACCGAGCTTGCGCACGAGCCGCGCATCTGGCTCGTCGCGCTCTATGGCGACGTACTGGACGAACGCTATGACAACAACGCCGTCTATCAAATCCGCGTCGACGCGACGACGGGCGAAATCATCGACTTTTTTGAGCCGGGCGGGAATGGGTAACGTATCGCTCGAAATGGCGGGAAACGCCATTTCGAGCGGTTGCACGGTCTGTCTAGGAATCGCGCCATTTTCTGCGGAAAATGACACGATTCCCCGGGCGACAGACCGCGTAAGGAAGCAGCCTGACGGCTGCTCCTCGGGGCGGCAAACCCGCCCCTGCGGAATAAGTCGAAGGCGCTAAACGCCCTTCGACGCATCCCGTCAAGTTACTGAAAATCGCTGACCGCGATTTTACATCGAGGAGGACGTTGCCGCTTGCGAAAATTTGACACGAAAGTACAATACCTGCGCTACAAGGTGCTGCGCGAGGTGGCGCGGCTGGCGTTTGCGGGCGCGCTGGACGAGCGCCTGCTGTCCGTGCCGACGACCATCATTCCCGGCAAAGAGCCGACCATGCGCTGCTGCGTGTACAAAGAGCGCGCCATCGTCGCCGAGCGCGTCAAGCTCGCGCTGGGCGGCGACCGCGAGAACAACAACGTCATCGAGGTCGTCGATATCGCGTGCGACGAATGCCCCATCGGCGGCTACGAGGCGACCGACGCGTGCCGGAGCTGCCTTGCGCACCGCTGCGAGGACGTGTGCCGTCGCGGCGCGATCACCTTCGACCGCTGGCAGAAAGCGCACATCGACAAGAGCAAGTGCGTGGAATGCGGGCTGTGCGCCAAGGTCTGCCCCTACGGCGCGATCGCCAACCGCCTGCGCCCGTGCGAGCAGGCGTGCAAGGCGGACGCTATCCGCATGAGCGAGAGCAAGGCGGCGATGATCGACGAAGGCAAGTGTACCGCCTGCGGCGCGTGCGTGTACCGCTGCCCGTGGGGCGCGATCAACGAGAAGTCGAGCGTCGTTTCGGTCGTTTCCATGCTGCGCTCGGGCGCGCGGACGTACGCCGTCGTCGCCCCGGCGATCGCCTCGCAGTTCACCTACGCCAAGCCCGGGCAGGTGCTCGCGGGCATCGAGGCGCTGGGCTTTCATGAACTGCGCGAGGCGGCGTGGGGCGCGGACGGCACGGCGCTTGCCGAAGCCGAAGAGCTGGCGGAAAAGGGCTTGCTGATGAGCTCGTGCTGCCCGGCGTTCGCGCGCTATGTGCAAAACGCGTTCCCGGCGCTGGCGACGCACCTCTCCGAGCAGCTTTCGCCCGCCGCGTCCGCAGCGCGGCGCGTCAAGCAGGACGACCCGGACGCGCGCGTGGTGTTTATCGGGCCGTGCACCGCCAAGAAAATGGAGGCGCTGCGAAAAGACGCCGCGCCGTACATCGACGCGGTGCTGACCTTCGAGGAATTACAGGCGCTGCTGGACAGCCGCGACATCGACATAACGACGCTGCCCGAGCGCGAGCTTGCGCAAGCGTCGGCATTCGGGCGCGGGTTCGCGCGCTCGGGCGGCGTTGCGGCGGCGATCGCGCACGCGCTGGAAGCGGGCGGGCACGCGGATTTCGCGTTCAAGCCCGTGGTGTGCGACGGTATGGACGCTTGCCGCGCCGCGCTGCGCGCATTGCAGCGGGGCAAGCTGGAGGGCAATTTCATCGAGGGCATGGCGTGCGAGGGCGGCTGCGTCGGCGGCGCGGGCTGCCTGACGCACGGCGGCGCGGTGCGGCGCGCGGCGCGTTAGGCGAACTGCGCGTCGTACATTTCTCTGTAGAACCCGCGTTTTTCCATCAATTCCTTGTGCGTGCCGGTTTCCACGACGTTGCCGTCGCGCATGACGAGGATGAGGTCGGCGTTTTGGATGGTCGACAGTCTGTGCGCGACGACGAAGCACGTTTTGTCGCGCATGAGCCTGCGCATCGCCTGCTGGATGAGTACCTCGGTGCGCGTATCGACGTTGCTGGTCGCCTCGTCGAGGATCAGCATGCGCGCGTCGGCGAGCATGGCGCGGGCGATCGTCAGGAGCTGCTTTTGCCCCTTGGAGATGTTCGCGCCGTCGTCGGAAATCACGGTGTCGTAGCCGTTGGGCAGGCTCATGATATAGCCGTGGATGCGCGCCGCCTTCGCCGCCGCCTCGACCTCCGCGCGCGTCGCGTCGGGCTTGGCGTAGGCGATGTTGTCAAAGATCGTGCCGTAGAACAGCCACGTATCCTGCAAGACCATGGAATACGCGCGGCGCAGGCTCGCGCGCGTGACGGCTTCGGTGCTCTGCCCGTCCACCGTGATTTCGCCCGAATCGATGTCGTAAAAGCGCATGAGCAGGTTGATGAGCGTCGTTTTGCCCGCGCCGGTCGGTCCGACGATGGCAATCAGGCTGCCCGAGCGCGCGCGCATGCTCAAATGCTTGAGCACGGGTTTTCCCGGCAGGTAGCCAAAGGATACGTCGCGCATCTCCACGTCGCCCGATACGTCGCATAGCGCGGGCGCGCCCGGCGCGTCGGGCTTTTCCAGCGGCTCGTCCAGCAAGGTAAACACGCGGTCCGCCGCGGCGAGCGCCGATTGCAATTCGCCGTAGATGTTCGCGATTTCGTTGATGGGCCCGGAAAATTTGCGGCTGTATTGGATGAACGACGAAATATTGCCCACCGAGATACCGCCCGCCATATACAGCAGCGCGCCCAGCACGCTGACCAGCGACATCGACAGGTTGTTGATGAAGTTGACCGACGGTCCCATGATGCTGCCAAAGTACTCGCTCTTGTAGTACGCCGTCACGACCTCGCCGTTGAGCGCGTCGAGGTTTTGCACGGTGTTTTGCTCCTGATGGTACGCCTTCAGCGTCTTCATGCCGGAAATCATTTCCTCGGAGAAGTCGTTGAGCTCGCCCATCTTGCGCGCGCGCAGGCGAAACAGCGGGCGCGTGCGCTTGGTGATGAACCGCGTGATGAGCAGCGACAGCGGTATCGTCACCGCGAACACGAGCGAGAGCGCCCCCGAGATGGACAGCATGTAAAACAGCGAGCCGATGATCGTGATGATGCCCGCCAAGACGTGCACGATGTCGGCGGATATCGAGGTGTTGATCGTGTCGGTGTCGTAGAAGATGCGGCTGATCACGTCGCCGACCGGGTGCGTGTCAAAGTAGCCCACCGGCATGTCCGACAGCCGGTCGAACATGTCCTTGCGCATTTTGAGCGTCACGCGCCGCGAGATGACGACCATCAGGATGGACAAAAGGTAGCTCATCGCCGCCGAGGCGAGGTAGAACAGCAGCATCAGCCCCGCGTAGCGCCACACGCCCTCGAAGTCCGCCTGCCCCGCGCCAATGCCCATGCAGTCGATGGCGTCGCCCGAGAGCTTGGGGCCCAGCAGCGCGAGCGTGTTGGACGCAATCGTGAGCGCCAGCGCCAGCAGCAGCAGCCACCAGAACTGCATCATGTAGCGCAGCAGCCGCGAAAGCACCGCCTTTTTGGGGCGCGTGAGCGTCCCGGGCAATTGCGGGGAGGGGTTGTTTTTTCCGCGTCCCTGTCCCATCATAGCGCTTCGCCCCCAATCTGCAAAGAGGCGATCTCCCGGTAGATCTCGCAGTCCTGCATCAATTGTTCGTGCGTGCCGTAGCCCGCCGTTTCGCCCTCGTCGAGCACCAGAATGCGGTCGCAGTGCATGACCGCGCTGATGCGCTGGGCGATGATGATGGTCGTGGTATCGGCGCTTTGCTCGCGCAGCGCCTTTCGGAACGCCGCTTCGGTCTTGAAATCGAGCGCGCTGGTCGCGTCGTCCAGCAGCAGGATATCGGGCGTGCCCGCCAGCGCGCGCGCCAGCAGCATGCGCTGCTGCTGCCCGCCGGAGAAGTTCTGCCCGCGCGTCTGCACCTCGGCTTCCACGCCGCCCGCCGCTTGGATGAACGCCGCCGCCTGCGCGCGCTCCGTCGCCGCCTCGATTTCCTCCATGCTGATCGCGCGCCCGAGCCGCACATTCTCGCCGACCGTGCCCCGGAACAGCGCGTCGTTCTGGAAGACCACGCCGATGCGCCCGCGCAGCTCTTCCAGCGTCATTTGGCGGATATCGCGGCCGTCCACGAGAATCGCGCCGGAATCCGGCTCGTAAAAGCGCAGCAGCAGCCGGATGAGCGTCGATTTGCCCGCGCCCGTCGCGCCCAGCACGCCCAAGCTCTGCCCGCGCGAAAGCGCGAAGGAAACGCCGCGCACGTTGGGCGCTTTTTTGTTGTAGGAGAAGGTCACGTCGTCAAAGACGATTTTGCGCGCGTTCGCGCCCGCGTCCGCCCGCGCCGCCGTCGCCTGTTCCTCGCGCGCCGCGAGCACTTCCTCGATGCGCCGCGAGGACGCGAGCGCCTTGGAATACATCGTCAGTATGCGCGTGATCGTCAGCATGGCGTTGAGGATGATGGTGAAGTACGACAGGAACGCCACGATCGTCCCGGGCTGCGCGCTCCCGGCGTTGACCAGCCCCGCGCCCACGACCACGACGACCACCAGCCCAAAATTGAGCAAAAACTGCATGATGGGCGAGTTGACCGCCATGACGACCGACGCTTTGGTTTCGTCGCGCGCGACCTGCCGGTTCGTCGCGTCAAAGCGCGCCTTTTCGTCCTCTGTTTTGGACAGCGCCTTGATGATGCGCACGCCCGAGGCGTTCTCGCGCACCACGCGCACCAGCCCGTCCACCGTCTTTTGCAGCTTGGCGTACAGGGGCACGCCGCGCCGCGAAATGAAGAACACGACCAGCGCCATCGGCGGCAGCATGGCGATGAGGATGAGCGAGAGCGTCGTATCGATCGTCAGCGTGATGAGCACGCCGCCCAGCAGCAGTATGGGCGCGCGGATGCCGATGCGCTGCACCATGCCGATCATACGGTAGACGTAAAAGGTGTCGGTCGTCATGCGCGAAATCAGCGAGGGGATCGTGAAGCGGTCGATTTCGACGCTCTCCAGATGCACGATCTTGCGGAACAAATCATGCCGCAGGCGCTCGGTGCAGTCGCGCGCCACGCCCGCCGCCACGCGGTTGGCAAGCACGTTGAACGCGAGCGCCAGCCCCGAGCACGCGAGCATCGCGCCGCCCCAGAGGTACACCAGCCCCCTGTCCTGCGCGGGGATGACGTTGTTGAGGATGTACGTCAATATCCACGGCAGCAAAAGGTCGGCGATCGTGCCGATAAATTTCATGGACATGCCGCCCGCGATGCGCTTGACATGCGGGCGGATGTATTGGAGGATCAAATCCACGGCGTTCTCCTTCTGTGCATATTCATACATCGGACATTATAAACAAAACGTTTCGGCTTTGCAAGGGGTCGGAAAACGCGCGCGTGATTTTCATGTCTATATCAGCCGTGTTTCATGGCAGCGCTTCCTTCAAATAGCGCCCGGTATAGGACGCTTCGCACGCCGCCACCGCCTCGGGCGTGCCCGTGGCGACGATCGTGCCGCCCGCGCCGCCGCCGTCGGGGCCCATGTCGATGATGTAGTCGGCGCTTTTGATCACGTCCATGTTGTGCTCCACGCAGATCACGCTGTGCCCGCGCGCCACAAGCCCGTTGATGGAGGTCAGCAGCTTGTCGATGTCCGCGCAGTGCAGCCCGGTGGTCGGCTCGTCCATGATGTAGAGGTTGTGGCTTCCGCGCTTGATTTTCCCCAGCTCGTAGCTGAGCTTGACGCGCTGCGCCTCGCCGCCGGAGAGCGTCGTGGCGCTCTGCCCGAGCGTGAGATAGCCCAGCCCCAGCTCGTGCATGATGCTGAGCTTGTGCCGGATGAGCGGCTGGTCGGCAAAGAAATCCAGCGCTTCCTCCACGGTCATGTTCAGCACCTGCGCGATGTTCTTGCCGTGATACAGGATGCCCAGCCCGTCGCCGGAGAAGCGGTCGCCCTTGCACACCGGGCAGACGGATTCGATGTCCGCCATGAACTGCAGGTTCGTCACGATCACGCCCATGCCCAGGCAGTGCTCGCACCGCGCGCCGTTGGGCTGGGCGAGGCTGAAATCGCCCGGCGTATACCCGTGCGCCTCGGCGGCGGGCTGCGCGGCGAACAGCGTCCGGATGCGGTCGTACACGCCCACGTAGGTCGCGGGGTTGGAACGGCTGGTGCGCCCGATGGGCGATTGATCGATGATGACGACGTTCGAGAGCGCTTCGCCGCCCGTCAGGCTGTCGCAGTCGCCGGGCACGACCCGCACGCCGCGCTTTTCGACCTCCAGATACTTCGCCAGCGTTTCAAAGATCAAGGTCGATTTGCCCGAGCCGGACACGCCTGTCACGCACAGGAACACCCCCAGCGGGATATCCACGTCGATGTGCTTGAGGTTGTGCGCCGAAGCGCCGCGGATGGCGAGGTACGCCTTGGGCTGCCGCCTGCCCGCGGGCACGGGGATGCCGCGCCGCCCGTTCAGGTATGCCGCCGACAGGCTGTTTTCGTCGGCGAGGAACGCGGAAACATCGCCGCTGGCGACGATGCTGCCGCCCCGGCTGCCCGCGCCCGGGCCGACCTCGATGAGATAATCGGCGTTTCGCATGGTCGTCAGGTCGTGCTCCACGACGATGACGGTGTTGCCGATGTCCCGCAGTCGCTTCATGATGCGGATGACCTTGTCCGCGTCGCGCGGATGCAGCCCGATGGACGGTTCGTCGATGACGTAGAGCATGCCCATGAGCTCGCTGGAGATCTGCGTGGACATTTTGATCCTTTGCATTTCACCGCCCGAGATGGAATCGCTGCGCCGCCCGAGGCACAAGTAATGCAGCCCGATATCGGTCAAAAGCTGGAGTCGGGAGGTGATTTCGCGCACGATGGCGGACGTGACCTCGTCGTCGCCGGGCAAACGCAGCGCCTGCAGGAAGCGCGTCAGCTCGGGGAACGACAGGGCGCTGAGCTCGTCGATGTTCCTGCCGCCGACGGTGACGTTCAGGCGCGACGGCTTGAGCCGCGCGCCACGGCATTCCGGGCAGATCTTTTCGATCATCGCGCACTTGACGAAGGACGGCTCGTACGCGTCGGCGTTTCCCGCGCGGCGGATGTAGTTGCGGTACTGGCTTTCCAGCTCGCGCACGAAGCCCCGGAACGGAATGACGCGCCCCACAATCCAGTTGCGCTTTTCCAGAAACGGCGGCTGGAGCATTTCGACCAGCTCGCCGCGCGAGCCGTAATAGAGCAGATCCTTGACGCTGTCGGGATAGTCCTCAAAGGGCGTGTCGAGCGAGAAGCCGTACCGGACCGACAGGCTGTAGAGGATGACGCTGCGGAAGCTGTTTTTCGCGTTCGCGTTGAAGAGCGTGGGGTTGAGCGCGCCCTGCCGGATGCTTTTTTTCTGGTTGGGCGCGAGAAAGCGCGGCTCGACGACGTGCGAGTTGCCGACGCCCAGACAGGTGTTGCAGGCGCTTGCCGGGGCGTTGAAGGAAAAGTGATAGGGCTGGAGCTGCGGCAGGACGTAGCGGTGCTCCGGGCAGCCCAGTTCGATGTCGCAGCCGTCCGGCAGCGCAAAGCGCAGCAGCACGTCGTCCTCCAGCGTTTCCACCGCCATTTCCATGCTTTTCGCCAGCTGGATGTAGATTTCGTCGCGGATGGTGAACCTGTCCAGCAATATCTCAACCTTGCACGTTTCCCCTTCGCCCGGGATGTACGGCTTTTCCGCAAGGTCATACGGCTTGCCGTCAAGCAGGATGTGGCGATACCCGCGCTCGCGGATGCGGGCAAACAGGAACTCGTAATCCTCCCCGTAGACAAGCGGCGCGCGCGTATACATCCCGACCTCGCTGCCCTGCGGCAGCGCGGCAAGCCGCTCCGCGATGCGCGCCGGGGTCATGGGCGCGAGCGGTTGCCCGCAGACCGGGCAGCGGCACACGCCGGCGGTCGCGAACAGCAGCCGGAGGTAGTCGTTCACGTCCGTGACCGTGCCGACGGTCGAGCGCGGATTGATGTTGCCCTTCTTTTGCTCGATGGCGATCACCGGGGACAGCCCGCGTATCGCGTCCACCTTGGGCTTCTTGATCTGCCCGATGCGGCTCTTGGCGAAGTTCGACACGGACTGCAGGAAGCGCCGCTGCGCCTCGCCATAGATGACGTTGAACGCCAGCGAGCTTTTGCCAGAGCCAGACACGCCGGTGATCACCGTGAGCTGGTCCCTTGGGATATCCACGTCGATGTTCTTGAGGTTGTTCTGCCGCGCGCCCCGGACCTCGATGTGCGTTCTGATGTCAGCCATTTTGCGCCTCCTGTACCGCCATGTACGCCACTTCCTCCAGCGTGAACCGGCTGTGCCGAAACACCCGCGCGGGCTGCGTCACCCGCAGGATCACGCCCTTTTGCGCGAGGTAGGATAGCGGGTAAAACATGTTTGCCACCCCGAAATGCCGGATGCACTGGGAAACGCGCTTGGGCTCTCCGTCCGCGAGATAGCGCGTGATGGGCGCGCTCCACCAGCCGATATGCGCCGTCAGGAACGCGTCGCACAGGGCGATGACGCGGCGCACGCCGTCGCTTGTCATGCGCGAGGTGTACGGCTCGACGTACACGGGGCGCATCACGTCCGGCTCGAGCTCCATCGCCCGCAGAAGCGATTCGCGGTTGGGGTCTTCCCCGTGGCGCAGCAGGATCATGTCCGCCATGTGCATGGCGCAGACCGCCAGAAACCGCTGGGCATACAGCGGGTCGTCAAAGACCGTGACCCATTTCTCCGCGCGGATCATGTTCACGATCAGGAATTCCGAGAGGTCGATGAAGGACAGCGCCGCGTCGTCCGCGCCGACGGTCTTCGTCTCCTCGAAGAGCGCGCGCAGGGATTCGTCCTTGGTGAACACGAACCGCCCGTGGCTGAGGTAGCTGTGCGAGCCTTCGCCGCCGCGCTGCCTGCGCATGGCGCGCTTGAAATCGGCGATCTCCATCAGGGCGAGGTGGATCTCGATGCCGTCCTCGTCCAGACAGTAATCGCACGCGTCCTTCTCGACCCCCGCATTGTCCCGCACCAGCAGCGTCAGGTCGATGTCGCTTTTCTCCCACACCGTGCCGTAGGCAAGGCTGCCCGACAGCAGCAGCGCGATGACGTTCGGGTCTTTCTTCACCTGCTCCGCAATGGTTTCCAGCGCGATGAGATGCTTTTCCCGTTGATTCATGCCGTCCTCCTTCGTATGTCCGTCAGCACTGGCGGAGCAAAAAAATAAGATTCAATTTTGCTTGCGCAATCTTGAATCTGAATCTCTTTGAATCTCCGCGTGTTCCGTTGTGCGTCTCCACGCCGCGTCGGCGTTCCGTTCTCTGCCGCATACCGCCATCCCACCCGATAACGTTGTCCTGCATGAATATACCATGGAAAACGTTGTATGTCAACTGCGATGTGCGATTTCCGCGCGCGCCTTGATAATCGCGCGCATGCGTGGTACAATGCCAGCAGGCGCGCGTCAGGCTTCGCGCCCGGAGGATGCAATGCCAAAGGCGATCATCGTATCCAGCACCGACCATTATGCGCACAGGCTGTCCGTCGTGGAGGACGCGCTGCACAGGCGCGGCTTTGAGACGCTGATTTTGACGACCGATTTCACGCATTTCGGCAAGAAATACTATACGCTCTCGCGCCCGGGCGCGGAGCAGGCGCACGCCACGCCCTACCACAAAAACCTGTCGATCGCGCGGCTGCGCTCGCACGCGGTCTTCGCGCGAAACGCCTTTCGACGCGTCGCCGAGGACGCGCCGGAGCTTGTATACGTGCTCGTGCCGCCCAACTCGCTCGCGCGGCGCGCCGCGATGTACAAGAAAAAATCGGGCGCGACGTTGATTTTCGATTTGTTCGACATGTGGCCCGAGGCGTTCCCGTACCGCAAAAACCCGGTCTTGCAGCTGGGCTTCAAGCTCTGGGCGGCGCTGCGCGACCGCAATCTGCGCTTTGCCGACCAGATCGTTTCAGAGTGCGCGCTGTTTGGCGAGCGCCTGCAAAAGCCGCTGGCGGGGCGCAAGCCTATCGTCGTGCCGGTCGCGCTTGCCGATACCGGGCTTTCGCGCGGCTGCGAATGGGACGAGGACGTCGTCAACCTCCTGTACCTCGGCTCGGTCAACAACATCATCGATATCGAGGGTACGCAGCGCGTGCTGCGCGACATCGCGCGCCTGAAGCCCGCGCGGCTGCACTGCATCTGCTCGGGCGAGCGCGACAAGGAATTCTACGCCGCCGCGCGCGAGGCGGGCGCGCAGGTGATCGCGCACGGCGAAATCTATGACGAGCAAAAAAAGCAGGCGGTCATGAACGTCTGCCGCTTCGGGCTGAACCTGCTGCGCCCGGGCGTGTGCGTCGGGCTGACGATGAAATCGGTCGATTACCTGCGCGGCGGTCTGCCCGTCATCAGCAACGTGCTTGGCGATACCGCGCGGCTCATCGCCTCGGACGGCATTGGGCTGGACGCGGAAGCCGCGTCGCGCGCCGCGCTCATGACCGAGGAGGAAAACCGCGCGTTCCGCGCCCGCGCGCTCGATTGCTATTATGCGCGCTTCACGCCCGAGGCGGCGGGACGCGCGCTCGATTCGGCGCTATAACCTATTTTTATGTCATCATGCGGCGCGCGCGTTCCAGCAGCGCCGCTTTTTCGTTTGCGCAGTCCCCGTCCACGACGAGCGAGAGCAGCGCCGCCAGCGCATCGCCCAGCGCCTTGCCCGGGCGCATGCCCAGCGCCATCAAATCGCGCCCGTCGACCGCGAGCGTTTTGAGCGAGGGCGCGCCGCCCTTGGCAAGCTCGTCTTCCAGCAGCGCGTCCAGCGCGTCCATGTGCGCGGCGTATGCCGCGCCCTTGGGCGACTGCGCGAGGCAGTCGGCGCGCATGAGCGAAAACAGCCGCCGCGTCTGCGTTTCGCCGACGCGCGCGAGCCAGCGCCGGATGTGCTTTGCGTCCGCCGGGATGTTCCGGTCGTGATACAGTACCAGTTCGCACACGTCGCGCGTGACCTGCGCTTCCGCCTTGAGCGAGAGCAGCGCCTCGCGCGCCAGCGGCTCGCCCGCCTTGGCGTGCCCGTAAAAGTGCCCGATGCCGTCCTCCCCGAGCGTGCAGCACGCGGGCTTGCCGATATCGTGCAAAAGCGCCGCCAGCCGCGTGACCTTGTCACGCGCCGCGAAGCCCACCGCGCGCGCGGAGTGCTCGTATACGTCGTACAGGTGGTACGGGTTGCGCTGGTCCAGCCCGACCATCGGCGCGATTTGCGGGATCGCCGCCGCGAGCACGCCGGGGAACGCGCGCAGCACGCGCGCCGCGCCGTCGCCCAGCAGCAGCTTGCCAAGCTCGGCGTACACGCGCTCGCGCGACAGCCCGGCAATCAGCCCCGCCTTGTCGCGCGCGGCGCGCGCGGTGTCGCCTGCAATCGTAAAATCCAGCGTGGCGGCGAAGCGCAGCGCGCGCAGCACGCGCAGCCCGTCCTCGTCAAAGCGCTTTTCTGGCGCGCCCACGCAGGCGATCACGCGCGCTTGCAGGTCGCGTTCGCCGCCGAACGGGTCGCGCAGCCCGGTCGCGTCGGAATACGCCATGGCGTTGACGGTGAAATCGCGGCGCGACAAGTCCTCCTCGAGACTGCGCGTGAACGTCACGCGCTCGGGGCGGCGGTTGTCGCGGTATTCGCCGTCCACCCGGAACGTCGTCACCTCGACCGGCTCGGGCGCGAGCACCGTGATCGTCCCGTGCTTTTCGCCCGTCGGCACGACGCGCGCAAACAGCGCCTTGACCTGCTCGGGCGTCGCCGAGGTCGCCACGTCGTAATCGCTGGGCTGCCTGCCCATCAGGCAGTCGCGCACGCAGCCGCCTACGCAGTACGCCTCGTGCCCGGCGCGCGCAAGCGCCGCTAGCACGCCGCGCACGCCGCCCGGGATGTCCATCCGCATGCGCGCCCTCCTAATTCTCGATCCAGTACCGCCGCAGCGGCTTTCCCTCGTATTCGATCACGTTCTCCAGCACGCCGCCGTTTTTCTCGATGCTGCGTGCTGAGGCGAGGTTGTCGTCGTCGCAAGTCATGAGCACGCGCGTTATGCCGAGCGCCGCGCACTCCTTGAGCGCCAGCGCGATCATGCGCGTTCCGTAGCCCTTGCCGCGCTCGGAGGGGCGCACGCCGTCGCCGATGTGCCCGCCCGCGAGCAGCAGGTGCTCGTTGAGCGCGTGCCGGATGTTCACCGCACCCACGATCACGCCGCGTTCCTCGTCCAGCGCGAACAGCGTCGTCGCCGGGACAAGCCCCGGAATGCCCGCGCGCTCGCGCGTGATGTACGCGATAAAGCCGTCGAAATCGCGGAAATCGTGCGAACCGAGGCACCCCGGCACGATGCGCTCGCCCGACGCGAGCCATTCTTCCATGTAATCCTCGATTTGGGCGCGATAGCGCGCGCCCGGCGCGACCAGTGTCAACATGATGCGCCTCCCGTTATATCACGTCGTCCAGCATCTTCTGGAACGCCAGCGCCGCCGCGCCGATGACCGCGCCCTGCGCGCCGAACTTGGACATTTTCAGCTCGAAGCCGCTGTCCGAAAAGGCGTTCAGCGGGCGCTGCCGCGCCTCGGACACCAGATGGTACAGCGTCGGAAACCGTTCGAAGATGCCGCCGCAGAGCACGACCGCCTCGGGCGCGTAGGTGTTCACCAGCAGGTTGACCGTCATCGCGGCGACCGCCGCCACGCGCGAAACCAGCGCGCACGCCCAGCCCTCGCCCGCGTCGTAGGCGGTGAACACGTCCGCAAGCTCCGCGCCCGGGCACACGGCGCGCGCTTCCCGCAGGATGCCCCAGTCCGACAGCTCCGTCTGGATACAGCCGATGCGCCCGCACTGGCACATGCGCCCGCCCGGGTCGACCGCGATGTGCCCGATCTCGCCCGCCATGTTCCCGCGCCCGCGGTGCAGCGCGCCGTCCACCACGGCGGCAGCGCCGATGCCCGAGGCGACGTGCAGCATCACCGCGTCGCGGTATTCCGCCGCCGCGCCGAACTGCTTTTCCGCCAGCGCCCACGCCTTGATGTCGTTGTCCGCCGCGACCGACACCCCGGGCATGCGCGCCTCCAGCATGCCGGCAAGCGCCAGCTCGCGCCAGCGAAGCTGCGAGGAAAAGCGCACGACGCCCGATACGTTGTCCGTCAGCCCCGGCACGGACACGCCGACATACGCGAGCGTGCCGGGGCACTCGCGGCGCGCGTCCGCAAGCAGGCTCGCGATCAGCGTGACCGCGTCCTCGGGCTGCATGTCGCGAATGTGCGCCTCGTGCGCGCGCAGGTACGACAGCCCGCCGTACGGGTCGCATACGCCGACCTGTACGCCGTCCGGCTCGATGAACGCGCCCGCGCACAGCAGCGTTTCGCGCGCCACCTGCAAAAGCCTCGGCGGTCTGCCCTGCGCGTGGTTTTCCGCCTCGCCGCGCTCGCGCAGCAGCCCGAGCGCGCACAGCTCGTCCACGATGCGCCCGGCGGACATCACGCTGATGCCCGTCCTGCGCGCAAGCTCGGGGCGCGAGATCGCGGGGTTTTGGTATACCTCCTGAAAAAGCAGCCGCCTGTTCGACCGTTTCATGCGGCTCTTGTCCACCAATGTCATCTGTTCCAACGCGCTCGCTCCTTTACGCCTGTATTGTACCCCACGGACGGGTTTCGCGCAAGTTCCACGTTGACAACGCGCGAAGATTGTTGTAGAGTGGCGCGTATGAGAACGGATGATTTTGATTACGAATTGCCCGAGCGCCTGATTGCGCAAACGCCGATCTCCCCGCGCGACCACAGCCGCATGCTGGTCTGCCGCAGGGATTCCGACGTCCGCGAGCACAGGCATTTTTACGACCTGCCCGAGTACCTGCGCCCGGGCGACGCGCTGGTCGTCAACCAGACGCGCGTGATCCCGGCGCGCCTGCTGGGCGAAAAAGAGGGCACGGGCGTTCCGTGCGAGGTGCTGCTGTTGCGCCGCCAAGACCGCGATACGTGGGAGGCGCTCGTGCGCCCGGGCAGGCGGCTGCAAAAGGGCGCGCGCGTTGCGTTCGGCGGCGGGCTTTTGCGCGCCGACATCGGCGATACGACGAGCGCGGGCGGGCGCGTGGTGCGCTTTCTGTATGACGGCGTGTTCGAGGAATTGCTGGACAAGCTGGGGGAGATGCCGCTGCCGCCGTATATCCACGAAAAGCTCGCGGACGGCTCGCGCTACCAGACGGTGTACGCCAAGCAGGACGGCAGCGCCGCCGCGCCGACCGCCGGACTGCATTTCACGGACGAGATCCTCGCGCGCGTGCGCGACATGGGCGTGATCATCGCGCCGGTTTTGTTGCACGTCGGGCTGGGCACGTTCCGCCCGGTCAAGTCCGACGTGGTGGAGCAGCACGTCATGCACCAAGAATATTACGAAGTAACCAAGGAAACGGCGGATACGCTGAACGCCGCGCGCGCAAGCGGCGGGCGCATCGTTTGCGTCGGCACGACCTCGGTGCGCACGCTGGAAACGGTCGCGGACGACGCGGGCATTATCCATCCGGGCAGCGGCATGACGGGCATTTTTATCACGCCCGGCACGCGGTTCAAGGCGACGGACGCGCTGCTGACAAATTTCCACCTGCCCAAAAGCACGCTGCTGATGCTCGTGTCGGCGTTCATGGGGCGCGAAAACGCGCTCGCCGCCTACCGCGACGCCGTGCAGCGGGAATATCGGTTCTTCAGTTTTGGGGATTGTATGCTGATTTTGGGCGAATCAAAATAACTGATATGGTGTTCGGAGGGGGTACGGGGGAACCGCTTTTGACGCAAAAGCGGTTCCCCCGCGTTTTCCCGTCCCTCTCGTCCCTTTAGAACCCCTCCTCCAGGTGGATGTTCCGGCGCGTGAACGCGCGGCGGAGGGTGGCTTCGTTGGCGTGGAGCGTGAAATCGGCGCGCGTCCAGCGCATTTCGTCGAAGGAGACAGCGCCGATGAGCAGCTGCGAGAGCGCGGGCACGGACAGCGTGATATCGGGCGCGGTATCGACGCGCGTGACTTGGCTTTCGCCGCCTGCGAACTCGATGGCGTACACGCCGCTATTGACGGGAAGCTGCGCGTCCTCGACGGCGACGGCATACCTGCCGCTGCCTTCGGGCGGGCGCAGGAGCGAGAGCGCCTCTTCGACGCGCACGACGCGCGCCATGCCGCGCGCTTCCTCGGAGACTTTGACGTCGTACGGGTCGGGCACGAGCGCGTGGATGCGCAGCCCGTCGGGCACGCGCCAAAGCAGCCCGTCCGCCTGACCGACGTTCAGGTAGAGGAAGCCCAGCAGCCCGCGCAGCGCCTCGGGCGAATCATACGCGCAGTCGGCGATGTTGAAGCCGCGCACGCCGCCGTCCTCTCCGGGGATCAGCTGCGCGTAGGCGCGCGCCGCGCCGCGCTCGTCGTGCCAGACGTATGTGTACACGCGCGTCTGATACGGGTCTTTTTGCAGCCAGCGCTTCCAGAGCGGCTTGCCCATCGACACATCCTCGCGGTCGAAGGCGAGGTTGCGGTCTTGGATGAACGCGCGGTACAGGCCGCGAATCTCCGCGTCGTCCTGCCCGGGGAAGTACTGCGAGACGCTCCCGGTCGCCTTGAAGCCGCGTATGAGCGACATCGGGAAGCGGCAGACGCGCCGCGCGCCGGCAAGCTCGTAGCCGAACTGGCGGTAGAAGGAAAAGCTGAACGGGTACAGGAGCGAGAAGACCTGCCCCTTGTCGTATGCCTCGCGCAGGATCAAATCGAACAGCCCGCGGATGTGCCCCTTGCGGCGGCCTTCGGGCAGGCTTGCCACGCCGCCGACGCCCTGCATGGGAACCATGTGCCCGTCCAACATGCCCTTGTATGCCGGAACTTCCAGACACGCCTCCATGCGCCCGTCATCGCCGAACGCGCCGCGCGTGAGCACATGCTCGTTTTCGCCCTGTTCGCGCTTGTCGTCCGCGCGCCGCTGCCATTGAAACGCGATGGTCATGATGTCGTTTGCCGTGGACAGCTCGTCCCGTGTGATCGCCCGGTATTCCATGCTCGTCCCTCCTAGTATGCTTTGCTGTATTCGGTGTTTGGCAGCATCTCGACGCCGCGCGCCGCCATCAGCTCGTCCACCGTCACGAGCAGAAAGCCGCGCGCCGTCAGGCGCTCGAGGATGTCCTTGACATACTGGTTCACGTTCTGGTTGATGTCGTGCATCAGCACGATAGCGCCGTCGCGCACGCCGTCGCCGACGAAGCGCGCGGTCTCCTTGGGCGTTCTGTCGTTGCCCGAGTCGCCGGAGGCGAGGCTCCAGCGCAGCATCGGCAGCCCGATATCGCCCTCGATGAACGCCTTGCTGCGCCCGCCGGGGGCGCGCATGTACGGCGCGCCGATACCGATGACGCGCTCGAGCGCGGCTTGCGTCAGCGCTTTCCAGAGC
Organism: uncultured Oscillospiraceae bacterium; assembly: GCA_964512175.1. Taxonomy (GTDB): domain Bacteria; phylum Bacillota; class Clostridia; order Christensenellales; family Aristaeellaceae; genus CAZEIC01. The sequence goes on from CAZEIC010000026.1 coordinate 19,654, forward strand.
GCTACATTTTCGGGCGTTACGCCCGTGTATTCGTGCACCCAGTTGTGGCTGGCGACGGTGTGCCCCGCGTCGTGCTCGCGCGCGACGACGTGCGCGTTCTTTGCCACGCGCTTGCCGACGAGGAAGAACGTGGCGCTGGCGTTGTGATCGCGCAGGGTGTCCAGCAGGCGCAGCGTGTTGCCCAGCGCCGGACCGTCGTCAAAGGTCAGCGCCGCGAGGCGGCAGTCGGGCGTTATCGCGCGCGCGCGACCCTGCGCGGTCAGGTAGGGCGCGAGCGCGGCGTAGGAAACCGTGACGTGCATGAGCGTGGTCTTGCGCGGGTAGAGCGCGTCCGCCGCGTAATGCAGCCGCAGGCGCGACACGCTCATGGTGAACGCGGTTTCCGCGACGCGCTCGGGCGCGGTCAGCGTTTTCAGCGTTCGCTCGTCGGTTTCCTCGTCCGGGAAGTACGCGGCAAGCTGCGCGCGCGCCTCGGCGGCGAGATACAAAAGCCCTTCCTCCGTCACGATGTCCGCGAGCGTCACGCGCGCGCCCGTTTCCATGTCGAACACCTTCGCGGAAAAGGCGGCGGCAAGCTGCTGATGCGCGTGCTGCACGCGCCCCGCCGTCAGAAAGGAGACGGTGCTTTCGCCCGCGTAGAACACCTGCGTGCCCACGTCGAGCGTCGCGCCCTCTTGGTTTGGCAGGGAAGCGGCAAGCGCGTCGGCAAGCGCGCGCGTGTCCTCGGCGAGCTGCCGGTTCACGTCGCCAAGCACCGTAATAGGCAGCGAAATCTCCGCGCGCGCGCGTTTCGCGGTCGTTTCATACGCGCGGCGCACATGCGAGACGGCAAAGCACGAAGGCGGCGCGCGGAATGCGTCCGCCAGCGCGAAGGACGGCAAAAGCAGCGTCGTCAGCAGCAGAAAAAGCAGCGGCTTCCATGCGAGCGAGCGTTTCGTCATACCGGCTATTGTATACTACTTTGCGAAAAAAGTAAATTCTTGCAGGAAAATTTGACTATTGCGGCGTTTCATATTATACTAGCCTATATGCGGGCGCGTTACGCCCGCGACTGGAGGGATGGTCTTTGGATTCCGGGCCTATAGGCGGCCGATTACTTTTGCAGGCAGTTCTGATTCTCGTCAACGCATTTTTCGCCGCGGCGGAGATCGCGGTGGTCTCGCTCAATGAAAATAAGCTCCGCAAGCAGGCGGAGGACGGCGATAAAAAGGCTTCGTTGATGCTGCGCATGACGCAGCAGCCGACGGGCTTTTTGTCTACCATCCAAATCGCCATCACGCTGGCGGGCTTCCTTGGCAGCGCGTTCGCGGCGGACGCGTTCTCGGGGCGCATCGTGCGCTTGGTGTATGACGACTGGGGGTTTCGGGCGCTGTCGGAGGGCACGCTGGACACGCTCGCCGTGCTGCTCATCACGATGATACTGTCCTACTTTACCTTGGTGCTGGGCGAGCTCGCGCCCAAGCGTATCGCCATGAAATACCCCGAGAAGGTCGCGCGGTTCGTCGCCTCGCCGATCCACGCGGTATCGGTCTGCGTCAAGCCCGCCGTGTGGCTGCTGTCCAAGTCCACCAACGGCGTGCTTCGCTTGTTCCACATCGACCCGGTCGACGAGCAGGAGAACGTCACCGAGGACGAGATCCGCATGATGGTGGACATCGGCGAGGAAACGGGCGCGATCGAGGAAGCCGAGAAAGAGATGATCGAGAACATCTTCGAGTTCAACAACATGGCGGCGTCCGACTGCATGACGCACCGCATCGACATGACCGCCATCTGGGCGGAGGACTCCGAGGACGAGATCATCAAGACCATCGAGGAAACCGGGCTGTCGCGCTTCCCGGTCTACGACGAGGACATCGACGACATCATCGGCACGCTCACCACGCGCGATTTCCTGCTCAACGCGCGCAGGGACGCGCAGCACAAAAAGCCGCTGAAAGCGCTGCTGCGGCCGGCGCGGTTCGTGCCCGAGAGCGTGCGCACCGACGTTTTGTTCCGCGAGATGCAAAAGGACAAGATCCACCTGTGCATCGTGGTGGACGAATACGGCGGCACCAGCGGGCTGGTGACGATGGAAGATTTGCTCGAGGAAATCGTCGGCAACATCTACGACGAGTACGACCCGCAGGACGCGCCGGAGATCGAGCAGCTATCGGACACGGCATGGCGCGTGTCGGGCGGCGTGTCGCTGGAGACGCTCAACGAGCGCCTCGGCACGGAATTGCCGACCGACGAGGAATTCGACACGCTCGGCGGGCTGATGTTCTCGCGCCTGTCCACCATCCCGCAGGACGGCACGCGCCCGTCGGTCGAATGCTACGGCGTGCGCATCACGGCGGAGACGATACTGGAGCGCCGCGTCGAGAGCGCCGTCGTCGAAAAATTGGCGACCGAGTAACGCCTGCCAAGCGACGGGGCGTGCCGCGACGCGCGGTCGCGCCTCGTTTTGCATAACCCGCACTCTTTTTTCGCTTCACAATCCGCGCGATATATGGTATTCTTGTAGCGGACAAAGCGAGGGATACATATGAACGGCGTTTTCATCATGTCGGGGGCGGAGCAGGGCGTTGTGACGGGCGGCGCAAGCAGCACGATGCGGCTGCTGTTCAAGCATGGCGACGTCGAGGTGATGTACGTTTCGAGCAAGCCGGGCGCGACCATCTGGATATCGCCGGGCGAGGACAAGGCGCTCGCGGAGTATTACTACCTGCTGCGCGGGACGATCACGCTGTCGCAGGGCGGCGAGAAGCGCCAGCTCGTGCCGGGGGACGGCTTTTACGCGGCGGGGCTGACAGAGGACGTACGCGTGGATTCGCCGCGCGGGTGCGAGATGATGTACGTCGCGACCAAGCCCGTGTTCGACGAAATCTTCTCGTTTCAAGCCGATTTGCAGGACATCCTGCGCCGCATCGACGAAAAGGACAACGTGACGCTCGCGCACAGCTACAACGTCATGCGCTACACGGTCGCGCTGGCGGACAGGCTGGGCTGGGAGAAGGTCGGGCTGTCCGCAGACGATCTGGTGACGGCGGCGCTGTTCCACGACGTGGGCAAGTGCTACGTGCCCGACGAGATCCTCAAAAAGACGGGCAGGCTGACGGCGGAGGAATACGAGCGCATGAAGGAGCACGCGGCGGGCACGCAGGCGCTTCGGCAGCGCTTTGGCGATCTGGTCGCCGATACCGCCATGAAGCACCACGAACGGCTGGACGGCTCGGGGTATCCGGCGGGGCTGGCGGGCGACGATATCCCGCTGTCCTCGCGCGTCATCGCGGTGGCGGACGCGTTCGACGCGATGACGGCGGGGCGCGTGTACGCGCCGGCAAAGAGCGCGAGCGCCGCCGCGCGGGAGCTATGCACGCTGCCCGACGTATACGACGCGGCGGTCGTGCGCGCGCTGTGCGATCTGCTCGCCGAGGGCGCGCTGGACAAAATTTTGGACAAAACGGAAGGAAAACAACGATGATGAACGATGCGGAAAGACAGGCGCTGCTCATTTCCGGCAGGCAGAAGATCGCGTGGGTCGCCGAGCGCATGCCCGTATTGACGGCGATTTCCGAGCGCTTTTCGCGCGAAACGCCGTTTGCGGGCAAGACGGTCGCGCTGTCCATCCATTTGGAGGCGAAGACGGCGTATCTGGCGCTGGTGCTCGCGCGCGGCGGCGCGCGCGTGCTGGCGACGGGTTCCAACCCGCTGTCCACGCAGGACGACGTGTGCGCGGCGCTCGCGGAGCTGGGCGTGACGGTGCACGCCAAGCACGGCTGCACGGGCGAGGAGTACGAGGGTTTTCTGTGCGCCGCGCTCGAGGAGCGCCCGCACATCATCGTGGACGACGGCGGCGACATGGTGAGCATCCTGCATGACAAGCGCCCGGAGTACGCAGAGCGCCTGCTGGGCGGCTGCGAGGAAACGACGACGGGCGTTTTACGGCTGCGCGCGCGGGCGCGCGAGGGGCTGCTGAATTTCCCGATGATCGACGTCAACGACGCGGACTGCAAGCACCTCTTTGACAACCGCTACGGTACGGGGCAGTCCGTCTGGGACGGCATCCTGCGCACGACGAACCTGACGGTCGCGGGCAGCCATGTGGTCGTGGCGGGGTACGGCTGGTGCGGCAAGGGCGTGGCGATGCGCGCCAAGGGGCTGGGCGCGCGCGTGATCGTCACCGAGGTAGACCCGGTTCGCGCCATCGAGGCGGTCATGGACGGGTTCACCGTCATGCCGATGGACAAAGCGGCGGAGCTGGGCGATTTCTTCATCACCGTCACGGGCTGCGAGCAGGTGATGACCAGCCGGCACTTCCAGCTTCTCAAGCAGGGCGCGGTGCTGTGCAACGCGGGGCATTTCGACGTTGAGGTGGACGTGGCGGCGCTGCGCCGGGTCGCGACTTCGCGTTTTGAGGCGCGCAAGAACATCGAGGGCTACCGCCTGCCCAACGGCAGAACGGTCTATCTGCTCGCCGAGGGGCGGCTGGTCAACCTCGCCGCGGGCGACGGGCATCCCGCCGAGATCATGGACATGTCCTTCGCGCTGCAGGCGCTGTGCGCCGAACGGCTGTTGTTGGGCGATCTGAAACCGGGCGTACACGCCGTGCCGCCCGAGATCGACCGCATCGTCGCGCGCGTCAAGCTCTCGAAAATGGGCTTTGCCATGGACGAATTGACGAAAAAACAAAGGGACTACCTTCGGGGGTGGGGCGCATGAGGAGGCTCGCGCTGCCGCTTTTGTTGCTCGCGCTGCTGTTTCCCGCCTGCGCGCTGTGCCAGTCGCCGCTTGACGGGCTGTACATCTCCGAGGTGCTGACTTCCAACGCCATCTTTGAAAACGGCGAATCCTACGATTTTATCGAGCTGCACAACCAGTCCGGCAAGCGCCTGACGCTCTCGGGCGTGACGGTCGCCGCGTCCAAAAAGAAAAGCTACACCTTCCCTGCGGGCGCGCGCATCGACAGCGGCGCGTACATGCTGATCTGGTGCACGGACGAAGTCGGCAAGGCGAAGTCGGGCGTGGTCTACGCGGGGTTCGCGCTGGCGGCGCAGCAGTCCATCATCACGCTGACCGACAAGGACGGCGTGGAAATCGACAGCCTGTTGCTCGGCAAGCAATACGGCAACATTTCCTACGGGCGCGCGGGCAAGGATGGCGCGCCCGCATACCTCGCCTCGCCCACGCCGGGCAAGCGCAACACAGCGGGCTACCCGGGCGTGCTTTCGCCCGCCGAGATCGTCACGCCGCCGGGGTTCTATGAAGGCGCGGTGACGGTCGAAATCGCGCGCGAGCCAGGGCGCGTCGCGCGGTACACGCTCGACGGCGGCGAACCGACGGCGCAGAGCGCGGTATATCAAGCGCCGTTGACCTTCACGCAAACGACGGTGCTGCGCGTGCGCGTGTTCTCGGAGGACGATTCGCTGCTGCCGTCTTCCACCGTTTCGGGCACGTTCTTCATCGACGACGCGCCCATCACGCCCATCGTGTCGCTCGTGACCGACGAGAAGTATTTGTTCTCCAACCAGACGGGCGTGATGGTCAAGGGCTCGGGCAGCACGCCCAATTACCAGAAGGACTGGGAATACCCCGTCAACGTCGAGTATTTCACGCAGGAAGGCGCGCTCGAGTTCTCGCAGATGGCGTCCTTTCGCATCACCGGGCAGGTGTCGCGCAAGTATTCGCAAAAGGGCATGACGCTGACCGCGCGCAAGGCATACGGCGACGAACGGTTCGTGTTCTCGCAGTCGCCCTTCCCCAACCGCGAATTCACGGCGTATCGCTCGCTGTTTTTGCGTTCGGCGGGCACGGACGGCACCATCACGCGCTTCAAGGACGCGATGCTCTCGGGCATGGCGAAGGGCACGGCGGCGCTCTATCAGGACTATCAAATCATTCAGGTCTACATCAACGGGCAGTACTGGGGGCACTACAACCTGCGCGAGAAGATCAACGAATACTTCATCGCCCAGCACTATGAGATCGACGACGAGGACGACATCGAGAAAATCCAGATTCTGGAAAGCCTCGGGCGCTCGGGCGCGGGCAGCGAGGACTATCAGGCGCTGATAGCGTTCGTCAAGCGCAACGACCTGAACAAGCCCGAAAATTTGGACTACGTGCTCGCGCGGATGGACGTGGACAGCTACTTTGACCACGCCATTCTGGAGATGATCTGCGGCAACGGCGACATCAACAACACGCGCCTTTTCCGCGTGCCGGGCGGCAAATGGACGTGGATATTATACGATTTGGACAACGCCATGAAGAACGTCGGCAACGAACCGATTTTCTTCTTCTGCAAAAAGCCGACCGAGAAAGCCGACAAGGGCTTCGAGCACGCGCCGTTCATGGCGCTGATGGCTGTGCCCGAGATGCGGGACAAATTCCTCACGCGCATGGGCGAACTCATGGCGCAGAAGTTCGGCGACACGCTGCTTGCCCTGATCGACGAGTGGGAGGCGGCGATGACCCCCGTGATGCTCAGACAATCCGCGCGTTGGACGCTGCTTTCCTTCAGCGACTGGCAGCAAAATGTCCAGCGCCTGCGGTACTACGCCACCGTGCGCCCGGAATACACCATCGAGGACGTGACGCAGCTACTTCGGCTGTCGGACGCAGAGGTGCAGAAATACTTCGGCGCGTATGTCGCGCCGGAAGGCGTGCGGAAGCTGCCGAATTAGTCGATTTTATTTCTGTCGAACACCAGCTTGCTCTCCGGCTCGGGGAAGCAGGCGCAGGTGTCCGCGCCCTGCCAATACGCGCTTGTCGGCAAGCGCTCGGCGCTCTCAAGGCGCTCTTTCGTGATGCCCGCGAGGTAGTTTTCAAACTGCGCGCGCGGGCGCGGCTGGCGGTCGTGCGAGACGAGCGCGTATTCAAACGGCAACGGTAGCGCGGCGCGCAGCGTATCGCGGTATCGCATGACCGGCACGGAAAACGGGAAGAACAGCCACGTCTGCGGGTTCCAGTTGTCGCCCAGCAGCAGCAGCGCGCGCTCTTTGACAAGCAGCGCGACCGAGCCCTGCGTGTGCCCGGGCTGCTCGACGACCTCCGCCGTCATGCCGCCCAAATCGAACGAACCGACGTTCAGCGGCAGCGGGCGCGCGTAATGCCGCGCGGTGTAGTGCTCGATATCGCACGGCTCGGGCAGCATGCCCGCCTTGGAGGCGCGCTCCAAGATGCCGCGCCGACGCTCGCGCGTGACGCTTTCCTCATACAAATCGAAATCGGCGGGGTGCAGGTAGACCTCGGAAAACTGGCACGCGCCCAGCGCGTGGTCGTGGTGCCCGTGGCTCAATACGACCGTGACGGGCAGCGGCGTGATCTCGCGCACGCAGGCGGCGAGGTCGCCCAGCCCGTACCCGGTGTCCAGCAGCAGCGCGCGCTCCGCGCCGACCAGCAGCGTCGAGCAAACGCCCAGCGGCTCGCCGATGTGGAATACGCCCGGAAACGGTTCGAATATGTCAAAATAAGCGTTCATGCGACCTCCTGCGGCGTTTTTTCTCTCGCCATCAGTATGCCAGCATGAACGCTTTTCCGTCTACTTATTTATTGCCCGGCGCTTCTCAATATGCGCTCAAAAACGCGAGGATCGCGTTTTTGAGCGGTTACCGTCACTCTGCCGATTCCGGGCGTTCGGGCGGCTTACAGCTCTTGCACGGCGTGAGCTTGACATACGCCGGGTCGTTCAGCTCGGGATAGAGGAAGCTGCCCTTCAGCGGGCGGTAGCGCTTGCGCACGCCCGAGCAGTCCGCGTCGATGTGGTAGTTTTCGCCGCCGTCGGGGTTATAGTAGAGCACCAGCGAGGCGTTCGGGTCGGGCTTTTGCGAGATATCGTCGTCGTCGAGCACGAGCACGCTGGCGTTTTTCTTGATTTTGTTCCACAGAAGCTGCATCGAAAGCCCGTCGGCGTTCTTTTCATGCGGCACGTACACGCCGCCGCCCGTGCTCTTTTTACCAAGCTGCGTCTCGCCGACATACGTCTTTTCGCCGCTGGTTTCGGTGCTCGGCAGCTCGCTGATGTACACGTCGCCGTACAGCTTGAGCGCTTTGCCCAGCGTGCGCCCGCCCTGCTCGATATCGCCCGTGCGCTCGGTCACGAGGAACTGCCCGGAAACCGTTTCGGAGGTCACAAGCCCGGAGGACACGGACATCGCGCCGAGCGCCTCGCCCTTTTGATAGACCGTCAGGGTCTGCGTTTCCTTGTCGAGCACCAGTCCGAAATCGTCGCGCGGCGTGAGCGTCTGCAATTGCGACTGCTGCACGTAGCCCGTCATTTTGATATCGAGCAGATCATACGTCGCGTCGGCGTTGAAGAAGGAGATCTCCGCCCAGCCGCCCGACTGCGAGAGCACCGTCACGCACTGCGAGCCGCCCGCCACGCCGCCGATGGTCGCGCCCGAAGCGTGATCCATCACAGGCACGAGCCCGTCGCCCAGCACGACCGTGACCTCGCCCGTCAGCTTCGCCCAGAGTTCTTCGTCGTCCATGCCCGTTTCGGCGGTCGGTTCGTCCGCGGGTTCGTCTGTCGGTTCGTCCGCAGGTTCGTCTGCCGGTTCGTCCTCCGGCTCATCCGCGGGTTCTTCGTCCGGCTCATCCTCGGGCGGCTGCGTCTGCGTGACGACCGGCGCTTGCGTGACGACCGGCGGCGCGGTGACAAGCGGCGCGATGGTCGGCACGGGCACGGTTGTCGGCGCTTCGGTGACGGCGGCGGACGCGCTCACGCGGAAAATCTTGCGCTCGCCGACCGTGATGGAAGCTGTCAGCGGGCTGCCGGAAAAGCCGTTCGCCGTCAGGCGCAGCGAGAGCGTGTGCGCGCCCGTCGGCAGCGTGCCGAACACGTCGAACGCCGCCAGCCCCGCGTCGATCTCGCCCTCAAACAGCGTGCGGTACTCGCCGCCCGAATACACCTGCACCAGCAGCGTGCCGCGCTCGCTCGCGTCGACGATCAGCGTCGTGCCGTCGCAGTACGCCTGCTTGATTTGCGGGCTGGGTTCGCCGACGGTCAGCGTCGTTTCGACGCTCTGCCCGTTCATCTCCACGCACAGAAGGTATTCCCCCGGCGTGACGGGCAGCCCGCTTGCGTAGCAGCCGTTCCACGAGAGATTGTTTTGCCCCTGCGCGACGGCGAGATCCTGCCGCAGAACATACAGGAGGATGCCCTCGGACGTTTTGAGCGTGACGGTCGCCGCGCCCTCGGCGGCGGCGGTGAAGCTCACGCGCTCGACGCGCCCGGGGCGCACGACCTCCGGCACGATCGTAAAGGCGGACGCTTCCGCGCCCTCGCAAACGGCGCAGCCCAGCGCCATGCAGAGAACCAGCGCCATACAAAGCAGTCTTTTCATCGGTCAACCCCCGTTACGTCGGCATGGTCGCGCCGACGAAAGTAATCGTACCTCTCCGTCGTCTCCCCGCGCAAATCCCATTTGCGCGGAAGCGGCGAAATGATGGAGCGCATGAGCGTCGCGCCCGCAGGCGCGACGGGAAGGAGCGTAATCCATTTCGCCGCTCACGCCCAATACATCTCTCCCGCGCTCTCGTAAATCAGCACGTCCTTCATGAACGATATCGCCTTGCACAGCCCCTCGCGCCCGCTCATCAGCCCGTCCTCGTGCTCGATGGACAGGTAGCCGTCGTAGCCGGTGGCGCGCAGCGCGCTGACCATGTCTTTCCAGACCTTCGCGTCGTGCCCCCAGCCGACCGTGCGGAACGACCACGAACGGTGCAGGATATCGCCATACGGCTTGTTGTCCAGCACGCCGTTCTTGTGCGCGTTGGCTTCGTCCACGCGCACGTCCTTGGCGTGGAAGAAGTAGATGGCGCCCTGCAGTTCGCGGATGGCGGCGACCGGGTCCATGCCCTGCCAGAACAGGTGCGACGGGTCGAAATTCGCGCCCAGCGTATCGCCGACGGCGGCGCGGATGCGCAGCATCGTTTCGGGGTTGTACACGCAGAAGCCCGGGTGCATCTCAAACGCGATCTTCTCGACCCCGTGCTCGCGCGCGAACTTCGCGGTCTTCTCCCAATAGGGGATCAGCACGTCGTTCCACTGGTATTCGAGCGCGGCGGAGAAGTCCGGCGGCCACGGGCACGTGACCCAGCTGGGGGTCGCGTCCTTCGCGCTGCCGCCCGGGCAGCCCGAGAACGTCACGACCGTCTTCACGCCGAGCTTCTCGGCAAGCAGCACGGCGTTGATAAAATCGTCGTGGTAGCCCTTGGCGACCGCCGGGTCGGGGTGCACGGCGTTGCCGTGCGTGGACAGCGCGGCGATCTGCATGTCGGCGCGCTTGAACGCGTCCTTGAAGGTTTCAAACGCCTGCTTGTCGGCAAGCAGGTTTTCGGGGTTGCAGTGCGCCTTGCCGGGGAAACCGCCGCAGCCGACCTCCATCGCCTGTACGCCCTGTTCCTTGAGAAAAGCGAGCGCGCTCTCGAGCTTCATGTCGCCCAGCGCCACGCCCAATACGGACAATTTCATACGATACCCTCCCATTTTCCTTGTTTTCCTATTATAGCGCATTCTGGGAAAGGTTGCAAGTGCTGGGGAATGGGGTTTACATTTGGATTGGGGGAGGAAATAGGGGGACGTAGGGGCGGGGCTCTGCTCCGCCCGTATGAAAAAGCGCCGGTCGCCCGGCGCTTTGACTGTCGATTTCGTTACAACACTTTCTTCAGGAAATCTTGCGTTCTTGGCTCTTTGGGATTGCTCAGCACCTCGCCGGGCGTGCCCTCCTCCATGACCAGCCCCTCGTCCATGAACAGCACGCGGTCGGCGATCTCGCGGGCAAAGCCCATCTCGTGCGTGACGACGACCATCGTCATGCCGTCGAGCGCCAGCTGCTTCATCACGTCGAGCACCTCGCCGACCATCTCCGGGTCAAGCGCGCTCGTCGGCTCGTCAAAGAGCATGACTTCGGGGTTCATCGCCAGCGCGCGCACGATGGCGATGCGCTGCTGCTGCCCGCCCGAAAGCTGGCGCGGGTACGCGTCGCGCTTGTCGATCAGCCCGACGCGCGAAAGCAGGCGCTCGGCGTTTTCCAGCGCTTCCGCCTTGGTCTGCACTTTGAGCTGCACGGGCGCGAGCGTGATGTTTTGCAGCACCGTTTTGTGCGGAAAGAGGTTGAACTGCTGGAAAACCATGCCCATTTTACGCCGGACGCGGTTGACGTCGCATCCCGGGGTCGTGATGTCCTCGCCGTCCACGAAAATCCTGCCGCCGGTCGGCTTTTCCAGCAGGTTCAGGCAGCGCAGGAACGTGCTCTTGCCCGAGCCGGAGGGCCCGATGACGACCACGCGCTCGCCGCGCGCGATGTGCTGGTCGATGCCGCGCAGCACGGACAGCGCGCCGAAATCCTTTTTCAATCCTTCAGTGACGATCACCCTTGCGCAGCCTCCTTTCGAGCTTGCTGATCAGCGTGGTGAGAATCAGCACCATCGCCAAGTACAGCAGCGCCGACACGATGTACGGCGTGAACGCCGAGTACGTGCGGCTGCGGATATAGTCCGCCGCCTTGGTCAAATCGGTCAGCGCGATGAAGGCGAGCACGCTCGTTTCCTTGATGAGCGCGATAAACTCGTTGCACATCGCGGGCAGCGCCGATTTCGCCGCCTGCGGCAGCACGATCAGCAGCAGCGTTTTGAAGCCCGACAGCCCGAGCGAGCGCCCCGCCTCGGTCTGCCCTTTCTCGACCGACTGGATGCCGCCGCGCACGATCTCCGCGACATACGCCGCGCTGTTGAGCCCGCAGGCGATCACGCCGACGATCACCTTGTCGATGCGAATCGTGCCGAAGATGCCGAAGTTGATGATCATGACTTGCAGCAGCAGCGGCGTGCCGCGAATGAGCTGGATATAACCGTAGGCGAGCTTGGATAGCCCGCGCACGACGAGCGCGCCGAGCTTCGCCAGCGGCTTTTTGTCCGCGAGCGTGATCTCCGTCGCCATCGGCAGGCGCAAAAGCGCCAGCAGCGTGCCCAGCACGATGCCCACGAGGATGGCGAAAAAGGAGACTTCGAGCGTCACGCCCAGCCCCTTGACGTACTCCAGCCAGCGGTTCTCCTGGATGATGTTGACGTATATTTCCTTATAAATATTCTGCCAGAAGTTCAGCGTGCCCGCCCGCGCGCCCGGCGCGATCTCCAGCCACCATTGCTCGAAAAGAGACAAGCAAAGGCCTCCTTAAAAATTGCGTGAAATGGGCGACCCTAGGGTTATCACTTACGAGAAAGCAAAAAATCGCGGTCAGCGATTTTCACTAACTTTCCGGGGGTATCGGGGGCGAAGCC
>CAZEIC010000027.1:0-31771 GCA_964512175.1 uncultured Oscillospiraceae bacterium
ATCCCAATCAGGTGTTCAACTGGCTGTCGGCGCGCCCGACCCCGTACGTCGTCCCGGAAAAGAACGTGGTTTCGCTTTCCTATTCGATGAGTTATTACAAGGGCTTTGAGCGCTATGTGCCGCGCCTGACGGTCAATCAGGACGATTTGGTGTTCCGGCTGTTCTTCTTCTTTGACTACCAAAAGCTCATATCGCTGCTGCAATCCGACGACAGCGACCCGCTGTCCATCACCTATTTGGCGGACGAGACCCTGCACCCGATCTCGATGATCGAGTCCTCGCATTTTTTCCCGGTCGTGTCCGATCCCGCCTATATCGAGCAGGCGACCGGAATCGAGGGGAACGCGGAGATCGTCGTCGATCGACGCGCGTACCTTGTCAACGTCGGTCCGAGCTTCGTATCGGGGCTGCGCGTCGTCAACATCACCAGCAAGCTGGAGCTGATGACCGTTTACCGGAAAATCCTGAAAATGATCAACCTGACCGCCGTCGGCGCGGTGTTCGTCGCCATCATGCTCTCCGCTTTCCTGACGCGCCGCCTGACGCGCCCGTTGATGAAACTGACGGAATCGGTGCGCGCCATCGGCGGCGAACGACCCGCCAGCACCTTCTTTGTGACGCACTATCATGACGAGATCGGCGTGCTGGGCACGGCGATCGACCGCATGCGCTCGACGATCAGCGCGCAGATGCAGACCATCAAGGAAGAAGAGCGAAAGCGCGCGAACGCCGAGATCATGATGCTCACGCAGCAAATCAACCCGCACTTCATTTATAATACGCTCGACTGCATCCGTTGGGAGATCCTCAACAACAACATCGAAGGCTCGAGCGGCATGGTGGAAAGCCTCGCGCGCTTTCTGCGGCTGGGCTTCAGCCACACGGGAGACAGCATCTCCGTGCGCGAGGAAATCACGCGCGTCGAGCAGTACATCAACATCATGCGGCAGCGTTTCGGCGACGCCGTCGCCTTTTCGAGCTACATCGACGCGAAGCTGACCGACTTTCAGATCCCCAAAATGATATTGCAGCCGCTTGTGGAGAACGCCTTCAAGCACGGTTTTGCGCCCGAAATTTTCCGCGACGACCAGCAAACGCGCGAGCTGTACGCGCGCTGCATGTTTCTGGATGACGGAAGCGTGAGCCTCGCGGTCGAGGACAACGGCGCGGGCATCGACGTGGAGCGCGCGAAAACGGCGATTGATTTAAGTAAAGAAGACCCGTCCGCGTCCAACATCGGTCTGCGCAACAGTTACCTGCGCATGCGCGCGTTCTTCGGCGCGGAAAACATCGTCATGCGCTTCACCTCCACGCCGTTTTATCTCAACCGCGTGGAATACGTCATCACCCTGCCGCCGCAAGCGCCCGATCATAAAGCGTAAACGGTCGCTTAACCCTCCCCGCAAGGCGTTATCGCCGCTTGACCGCGCCGAATGATTGCTATATACTGTCCATTAAGAAGGATGGATATAGGAGGGAAAGGCATGGACGGAAAAAGGCGCGCCATCATCACCAGAATCAACGACGCGATCACGCTGATTGACGACGCGGACGAATCCACCTGTTATGTCGTCGAGGGCGAGACGGGCGCGATGCTGATCGACAGCCTCAACGGCAGGGAAAACCTGCGCGAGATCGTCGCAGAAATCACGGACAAGCCCGTGACGCTCGTCAACACGCACGGGCACTGCGACCATGTGTTTGGCAACCTGTTCTTTGACGAAGCGCACATGCACCCGGACGATTTCGGGCTGTTCCGCGAGCACACCTCGTTCCCGGAGATTCGCGAGATCATGCGGAAAGGCAACCTGCATTTCTGTCCGCTGACGCCGCTTGCCGTCGGGCAGGTGTTTGACATGGGCGGGCTGCCGCTGGAGATCGTGTCGCTCGCCGGGCACACGAAAGGCTCGGTCGGCATTCTGGACAGAAAGCACAGAGTCCTGTTTTCCGGCGACGGCGCGAACAACTACATCTGGATGCAGCTAAACGAATCCCTGCCCATAAGCACGCTGATCGAAACCCTGAAAGCGCTGATGCGCGAGCACGGGAACGCGTTTGACTATATCCTGACGGGGCACGGAAAGGGCTTGGAAAGCAAGGACGTCGTGACCGACCTCATCGCCGCCGCCGAGGATTTTCTGCGCGGCAACCGCGAGGGCGACGAGCCGTACGACAACTTTATCCCCAACGCGAAGATCCACCATTACGGCGAGCGCGGCGAGCGCGCGATCATATACAGCGGCGACGCGTATTAAGCGCCGCAGGGAAAGGGCGCGAATATGACGGACATCGTGCGCGAATGGTACGAGACGAAAGCACATGTCGATGAAATGCGGACATGGACGCAAGGAATGCTCAAACGCTGGGAGCAGGACGTCGCGGTCTGTTTCCCGCGCGGCGCGCGCGTCCTCGACGTGGGCTGCGGGATGGGCAGGGAAGCGTATGCCCTGTCCGACATGGGCTTTTCGGTGACGGGCATCGACATCTCGCATGAAGTGATTCGCAAGGTCACGGCGCAGTCGCTTCAGCAGGGGCGAGACATCCCGTTTCTGGCATACGACGGCAAGACATTGCCCTTTGCAGACGCAGCGTTCGACGTGGTGATCATATGGGCGCAGACGTTCGGCTTGCTGTACGGCGACGCATACAAGCGCGATTTTCTGCGCGAATGCCGCCGCGTGCTGGTCGCCGGCGGTCTATTGAGCTTCTCCGGACACGACGTTGCTTACGTGCGGGCGCATCACGCGCAATATCTGGACGGCAGGAAGTTCTACCCCTACGCCGACACGCGGCTGTACTGGGAGACGTTCCTACCGGACGAACTCAAGGGATACGCGCAATGCGCGGGCTTCACCGTCACGCGATGCGAGCAAGGCGAGATCTATACGCCCGAGGACGGTACGATCCTGCATTGCCTGTGCGAAAAGAACGCGGAGGAAGACGAATAACGATTCCGGCGCATGGCACGGCGCAGCGGGATATGCTATACTCTCGGCACGGTATGTCCACACGAAGGGAGAGAAACGATCGATGGATTGTCCACTGTACCTCAAGCAATGGGAAGCGCTCTGGAAGACCGACCCGCGCGCGGCGAAGCTGGCGTGGTTCAAGGAAGCGCGCTACGGTCTGTTCCTGCATTACGGTTTATATTCCCTCCTGCACAAGAACGAATGGGCGCTCTACAACGAGAATATCCCGCTGGCGCAATACGAGAAGCTCGCCGGTCAGTTCACCGCGCACCATTTCGACGCGGACCGCATCACCGACCTCGCGCTCGAGGCGGGCATGCGCTATATCACCCTGACGAGCTGCCATCACGAGGGCTTTTGCCTGTTTGACAGCAAAATCGAGCCGTTCAACAGCATGAACGCGTGCGGGCGCGATTTGGTGGGCGAGATGAGCGCCGCCTGCGCCAAGAAGGGGCTGGGGTTCTTCACCTATTATACGTTCATGCTCAACTGGCGGCATCCGTACTTTCTCCCGCGCGAGGTCAACTACCGCGCCCGCCCGGATTACCCGGAAGGCGAACCGCGCTACCTCTACCGCGAGAAGGCGGATTTCCGGAAATACATCGACTACATCCTCGCGGTCATGGACGAGCTGCTGGATCGATATGAAATCACCGGCATGTGGCTTGACCTGATCATGATGTGGTACGCCATCGGCGAGGAGTACATCCCGATTCGCGAAATCTACGCGCATTTGCGCAAGCGTCACCCGGAAACGCTCATTTCATGGAAACAGGGCGCGACCGGCGACGAGGACTTCGCTTCGCCCGAATCTCGCTTCCGTTCGCAGGAGGACACGATGCGCGCGGAATACGGCGAAGCCGCCGCCGAGCGCGCGCGCTTCGCATTCGAGGCGAACCGGGACAAGCACAACGAAATCTGCTCGTGCGTGCAAAACGGCTCGTGGGCGTACAACCCCATGTGCGAAAACAAGACGGCAGACGAGATCTGGGACATGCTCGGTCAGGCGGCGCGCAACGACTGTAACCTGCTGCTCAACGTCGGCCCGATGGCGGACGGCTCTATCAACCCGCGCCACGCGCAGCTTTTACGCGACGTGGGCGCGCGCATCCGGCGCGAGGGCTACCCGGGCTGACGCGCCCGCCGCCTACCGCGAAAACAGCGCGATAAACGCAGCAAGCAACAGCATATTGATTGGCATGAACACAGCCAGAAACCGCCCGGCGTTCGCGCCGGGCGCGCGGCTATACAGGCGCAGGGCGATAAGGCTCGCCATAGAAGCCACGGGCGTGCCCAGCCCGCCGATGTTCGTGCCCAGCAGCAGCCCGCGCGCGTTCTCGGTGAACCCCGAGAGCATCAGCGCCGCGGGCACGTTGCTCACCACTTGGCTGGTCAGCGCGGAAACGAGCGTCTCGCGCCCGGTCAGCAGCCCGCGCAGCCAGTCCGCGACCGGCGGATACGCGCCCAGATTGCCGACGAACACAAAGAAGAACACAAAGGTCGCAAGCAGCGCGTAGTCCACCCTGCGCAGCGCCGCGCGGTCGAATACGAGCAGATACGCAAGCACCGCCGCCGCCGCGCCCCACCACGGCAGCGCGCGCAGCACGGCGAGCACGCACAGCGCCAGCAGCAACAGCGGCGCGCGCCATGTCGCGGGGCGAACGGGCGCGGCGGGGGCTACGGGCGGCGGGATCGGCGCGCGCGGAATCGGCAGGCACAGCAGCGTCACCGCCAGCAAAGAGACCCCGGCAAGCGGCAGCATGGTCTGCAACAACGCGGGCAGCGACAGCGCGTACCGCGAGAACAGATACAGGTTTTGCGGGTTGCCAAAGGGCGTGACCGCGCTGCCGAGGTTCGCCGCCACCGCCTGCATCGCCACCGCGTAGGCGAGCCATCCCGGCGCGGAACGGGCAAGCAGCGCCGCCGCCAGCGGCACGAACGCCATCAGCGCCACATCGTTGGTCACGAGCATCGAGGCGAAAAAGCACAGCAAAACCAGCGCCAGACACACCGCGCGCAGGTTCGTCGCCCTGCGCAGGATGACCCGCGCCGCAGCGTCCAGCATCCCGCGCCCCGACAGGCACGACACCACGCCCATCAGCGCAAAGAGCACGCCCAGCGTGCGGACGTCAACATAGCCCGCATACGCCGCGCTCGGCGGGGTCAGCGCCATCGACAGCAGCGCCAGCGCCCCCGCGATCACGGGAACGGCTTCTTTCGCGATGAAAGCCAGCATCCTTCGCATGCCCGCACGCTCCCTTCCAACCGCGTACTGTACGCCGCCGGAGCGCGCTTGTCAAGCGCAAAGTTCCCGTGCGCGCAAACGGGCGCTTGTCAACGCCCGAGCGTTTGCAGCAGCTCGACCCCGGCGAGCATGACGATGCCGATGCCGTGGGTGTCGTTGAAGTTCCACATCAGCGTGCGGTAGTAGGCGCGCGAGAAGGAGAAGCCCGAGCCGCGGCACACGCCGTACAGGTTGCCGCGCCGGTCGATCACGGTCTCGGTCAGCCCGCGCCACGCGCGGCGCACGGCGTTTTCGACGGTTACGCGCGTATTCTCGGGGTACAGCCCCATGCGCAGCCCCCGGCAGAAAGCGCAGATGAACATGGCGGTCGCGGAGGATTCGGGGTAGGTGCCATGTTCGTCGAGGATCTGGTGCCACATGCCGCGCTCGTCCTGCAAGCGCAGGTAGCCGTCCGTCAATTCCCGGAAGAACGCCTCGAGGGCATCGCGCCGCGCATGCCGCTTGGGCAGGCGCATGAGCAGCTCGCTCAGCGAAAAGATGACCCAGCCGTTGCCCCGACACCACGGGATGCGGTTGTTTTTGCCGTGGTCGAGGCAGAGCATGTGCGCCATGACGCCCTTCTCCGGCATGAACAGCAGCTCTTTGTATTTCAGGATCTGTTCCGCGAAAAAGTCCATGCCCGCATGATCGCCCGTCATGGCGCTGTAGCGGCACAGGAACGGGCCGGACATGTACATATCGTCCGCCCAGATGGTGTTGTCGCGGCGGCGGAACGCGCCGTCTTCGGTCGTGGGCTGTTCCTCCAGCATATAGCGCCCGACGCGCTCGGCGATGCGCGCGACCGCCGGGCTTTCCCCGCCGTCGCATTCCAGCATCAGCGAGCCGAACGAGCCGCAGTCGTCCAGCGCGTCCAGCCAGCAAAGCTGCTGGTTCACGCCCGCGAAGCCAAAGCGCGCGGTCTCCCACAGCGCCAGTTCGTCCATCTCCGTCACCTGCCGCACATGCGCGCGGACGTACGCCACATACGCCGCCTCATCCAGCGCGCGCCCCGCCGATAATAGCCCGTACAGCGTCACGCCGAGCGGGTACGTCCACCGTCCGAACAGCGCCGTTTCGACATACGGGCGCAGCAGCGTGTTCTCGCGCGCGGGCCGCCATGTGGCGTCTTCGTAGACGACGCCCATGCGCGCGAGGTCTTCCGGCGTTTGCGACGCGGCGCACGGACCGAGCACAAGGAAATTCTCCATCAGCCCGTGCGCGCGCACGGGCGCGGCAAAAGGCAGCGGCGAACCGCTAAAGAACGCGCGGATCGCCCGCAGCTCGCCATACAGGAGCAGCGCGTGTTCGCCGGCAGGCAGCGCATAAGGCGCTTCCGCCCGCCGTCCGTCGATCGCGGCGACGGTCAGCCCGTCCGCGACGAGCAGCGTATCGCGCTCCGGGCGGCACAGCGTCCAAGCGTAGAAACTGCCCGCTGCCTCCAGCGCGCCCGTTTCCTCGGGCAGCCACGCAACGCCCGTCGCCTGCTCGTCTTCGCCCCAGAAAGCGTCGGCGATCTCCACGGACGCGTCCATGGGGCGCGTGTACAGGAAGCCCGCCGCGCCCTGTCTGCCGGAAAACGGCAGCACATAATTGCACGGCTCCCACTGCGGCATGGCGTTTTGCAGCACGCAGCCAAAGCCGATGGTCGTGCGCTCGCAGCGAATCAGGAAGCGGTTATACCCTTCCTTCAGGCGCGCGCCCACGACGACCGGCGCGCCGCTTCGCTCCTGATTGCCATTGGATGTAAAGATTTTTTCGCCATTGAGCCACAACGCCACAGGCCCTTGGCAGGTCACGATGAAGTTGGAAGCCTTGGCAGCGGGGCAGTAGAGATCGCCCATCGCCAGCGCGGTCTCCCCCGCCTCGCCCTGCGGGAAGCGGTCGCCAAAGTCGAAGACATAGCCCGCCTTTTTGTTGCTTTGTATGCCCGTTTTGTTCCACATCCGCCACACATACGGCGCGGCGGGGTTGTCGCCCATGTACTTTGCCGCCATCAGCCGGATGATCGCCTCCGGTTGGTCGCCGTACAGCCACGCGGCGCTTTCGCGGTCGTCAAAATAATAGCCCATCTTTTTAATCCTCCGAGCCGCCGTCGCGCCGGTACAGCGCGCGCTTGGCATCAATCAGCGTTTGTCCGCCGTTATTCAGGTAATCCGCCACGCAGGCGTTCCACGTTTCGTCAAAGCGCTCGGGCGCGCACATGACGCACTCGAAATACAGCTGCCGCCGCTTCGCGTCCAGCAAGCTCTGTTTGCTGTTGCTGACCGTGACATACCCTTCGGGAACGGGCAGCTGGAAATAGTGGCTGGTAGCGACGTTGTGCGACTGGCGGCGGACAGCGCGCAGCGCATCCGGGAGGTTGTGGATGCCCAGCAGCATGTCCTCCCACTGTGCAAGATAGGTGCAGCCGTTGTACATCAGCGCCAGATCGGAAACGGCGATGCGTGTCTCGCGGTTGTAGTCCCTGTCGATGGCGACGGGAAGCCCGTCCTGCAGGGTGTAATGCTCCCCCTCGAAGCCGTAGCGCAGGATGAAATCGTTCTTGGGGTCGGACAGGAAATTGAGATAGCGCACGGCGGCATCGACGTGCTCGCTCGCCGCCGGCACAAAAATCTGCATGCCGTAGTCGTAATAGGCGTACTTGTACGCGCGCTTGCCGTTCGCGCCCACGATGTCCAGCGCGACGACGCGCGCCTCGGGGTCGTTTGCGTACAGCGATTCCAGCACTTTGTCGGTGAAGCCGAACCAACTGTCGTTGATCCAGAACCCCGCCTTGCCGTCGATGATATCGCGCGCGTAGGGCGATTTGTCGTTGTCGCCGATGAAGGCGAAATCGGCGTTGAGCAGCCCGGCGTTGAACAGGCGGTTGAGGAAGCGGTAGCCCTCCTTCGCGCCCGCGTACAGGAAGTCGGGCAGCGCGTACAGGTCTTCCTGCGAAATCTTTTCCGGCTCGTAATACGCCTCCAGCAGCAGCAATACGGGCCAGTTGGTCGAGCCGTAGCTCAGAAAGGTCGCGCCGTCCTCGCGGCACAGCCCGTGCTTCTGGAACGCCGCGAGGATGTCAAACAGCTCGTCCGGCGTGACGAGGCACGTACCGTCCTCCGCGAAGGTCGGCTGGACGCCGATCCTGTCCAGCCAATCCTTGCGGATGAACCCGCTCGTCACCTCGATGCTCGCGCGCTGGTTGCACACGCCGTACTGTTTGCCGTTATACCGCGCGTACCGCAGGACGCTCGCTTGGTTTTTGACGAGGTTGTCGCCGTAGCGCGCGAGCGGCTCGGCGAGATCCGCCAGCAGACCGTCGCCGCAAAACCGCGCCCACAGGTCGTAATCGTAGGTAAACAGGATGTCGGGCGGATCGGCGCCCGCCATCAGCGCTTTGATCTCCTCCACGTCGTTCGCGCGGGAAACGGCGGTATACGTCACCTCGATGCCCAGCTCCGACAGGCATTGCTGCTGAAGGTACTGCGTCCAGGCGTTGTTCGTCGGCGTGCCGTAGGCTTCCGGCATGTCGCCGCGGTCGTACACCATGACGTTGAGGCTCTCCGCGCTTGCGCAGGCGCACAGCAGCGTTACAAAGAGCGTGATAAGCGTCAGGCGCAGCGTGCTTTTCATGGTGTACCTCCTTTGCGGCGCGTCGTCAGTCGAAGGTGCGCTTGGCGTTCTTGAAGTCCAGCACGGCGGTGTGCCCGCCCGCCTTGATTTCGAGCGTATCGGCGTCGAACTCCGCCTGACAGAAGGCGTTGTCATAGCGCTTGTAGCCGTGTATCTGGATCTGCTCGCCCGCGACCGTCAAGGGCTTGACCCAGCCAAACGTCATCGCGCCCTGCGACGGCGAAACATACCGGCAGTCGTGCGTGTCGCCCGTGAGCGCCGCCTTGTCAAAGCCCGCCATGAACTGCGCAAACGAGCCGTTCTCCGCCTTGGAGCCCATCTCGATCACCCAGACGTTGGCGTGCCCCTGCGCGACGTACTCGTAATCCTGCGCCTGCTCGAACTTTTCCTCCCAGTCGGCGGGATACAGGCTCTTGAACAGGTTCGCATCCTTGGGTTCCCAGTATCCCGGCAGCATGGACTTGACCGCGATGTACGCGTCCTTCCGGCGGCCGAAGATGAACCCGTTCGCTTCCACGACCTCGTCCATCTCGTGCTTGGGGAAGTAGATGTGGGAGTTGAGGAAGTCCACGAAATCGGGCATGACGCGGTAGATGCACAGCAGCACGTTTTCATGCTGCACCGCGCGCGGCAGGCACAGGTTGCCCGCCCAGCGGTTGGGACGGTTCATGTATTCGTTGGAGCCGGGGTTGCTCGTGAACACCACGGCGCGCCCGCCCAGCGACGCCGTCCACGGGTGCTGCTGATAACCCATGCGCCCGCGCCGGAAGTCCTGCGCGCAGCTCAAAATATAGTCGGGCGTGCGGCGGGTGTAGATGTCCACCTGCGTCATGGCAGTGTAGTCGGGCGCTTCCACGGTGGGCGCGTCCGCCTCGTCATGCAGCTGATAGCGCTCGTAATACGCCTTGACGCGGTTGGTCATCCAGTTCCACGTCGGGAACACCTTGAGCGAGTTCTCGATGCAGGCGCGGTCGGAATAGGTCTGCATGCCCCAGTAGAACATGATGTTGTCAAAGTCCTTGGGGTCGATGCCGAACTTTTCGGAATCCGCCACGTTCAGGCTCATGCGCTCTTTGTTGTTCTGCACGCCCTGCACGCTGTGGTACGCGGCGCGGATGGCGGGCGGGCACTGATAGCCGCACGCCGCGAGCATGACCACGCAGTCGTTCATAGCGCCCTCGATCATGCCCTCGTCAAATAGGTAGCGCATGACGGCGGTGTTCCCCTCGTAGGCGGGGTCGATGATGAAGCGCGTGTACACGCGCCCGTGCGTGGTGGGCAGATGCCCCTGGAAGCCGTTGACCGCAAAATCGAACACCAGCGTGTCGATCAGCATTTTGCAGCGCTCGCGGATGTCCTCCTCCTGCGCGTAGAGCGTCAGGTCGATCAGCCCCAGCATGTCCTCCAGATAATACCCCTGGCACAGCCACTCGCTGAAGCCGAAGCGTTCGCGCCATGTCAGCCAGCGCTTGAGGAACGCCAGCCCGTGCTCGTGGTGCTCTTTGCCCGTCATGCCGTTGGAGGGGAAGATTGCGTCGGGGAACAGCTGCCCGACGAGGTATTCCGCGCTGTAATACATGATCTGGTGGTTTTCGGTAAAGAAGCAGGCGTGCACGTCGTCCGGCTCGTCGAGCCAATACTTGAAATTGACGAGGCTTTTTTCGATTTTCGCGGCGATCTCGTCGCTCATTCTTTCCGTTCCGCGGTGCTCATACAGCATGCGGATCAGCGCGGGCATGGCAAAATCGGCGCAGTCCAGCCGCGTGTCGATGCGGTCAAGCGCTTTCTCGATGCTGAACTCGCGGATGGGCTCGAGCGGGTCGCCGCGCATGGCGACTTCCATCTTGGCAAGCTCGTAATACAGCCCGAGGAAGCCGTCAAAGCTGTTGAAGAAGCCGCTTTTTTGCATGGCTTCTTTGGTCTTGGACGCTTTTTCGCGCCCCGTCACGACGACGTGTCGCAGGTATTCCATTGCCTCCATTCGATTTTCCTCCGTTTTGTGATATCGTCAATCAACGGTTGACCGTTGTTCGGCGCCATTCTCCGGGCGAAACGCCCTCGTGCTGCCGGAATACGCGGTAGAGCGTTTGCTCGCTGCCGAAGCCGACCTGCTCGGCGATCTCCTTGTGCGTCAACTGCGTGGTCGAGAGCAGCTCCTTGGTGTGCGTCAGCCGCAGGTGCAAAAGGTATGATGAAAAGGTCGTGTTCATCTCCTTGCTGAGCAGCCGCCGCAGGTAGGAATAGCTGATGCCCAGCGCCGCCGCCACCTTCTCGGGAATCAAATCGTTCATGTACTGACTGTTCATGTAGTCTTGGAAATTGTTGATGTACACATTGCCCGCGGGCACGGCGGAGTTGGCGTTCTTCCACAAAAGGATGAGCTTTTCGCGCAGCCACGCGGCGATGTGGTCGGAAAACTCGAAGCCGCTTAAATACCGGTACGGCGAGTTGCCCGCCTCCGCGAAAACGCGGCTGAAGGAGATGCTGCGCTGCAGCTGAATGTGGATGATGTCGCCCAGTAGCTGGTAATACACCATCATCAGATCGTCCGCCGAAGCGCCGCTTGTTTTGAGCGAGCCGATGAACTCGTCGTACATCGCCAGTATGCCCTGCATGCTTTGTTGGTCGAGCGAGGAGAGGATGCGCAGCGTCCGTGCCTTGTGGAAAGAAAAGCCGCTGGGCGCGTCCATGTCCTCCTGATAGAAAACATGGCAGGCGGGCTTGCGCATCAGCTTCCAGCTGATGGCGCGGATGGCCTCCGACATCGCCTGATTGATCTCGGCTTTGTCGCTGTGCAGCCGTGAGCACGCCATCGACACCGTGCACGGGCTGACCGCGCGCAGCATCTCCTGCAGCGAGGTCATCAACTGCTCGATTTGCCCGAAGCGCGCGTCGTCGCTCAAGCTAATGACGGTCGCCACAAGCCCGTTGCGGACAAACACCGTGTATATGCGCTCGTCTTCCCGCACCAAACGCTTGAGGAACAGCCGGATGAGCTGCTCAAAATAAGGCAGCAGCTTTTCGGCGTAGCCGTTTTGGTGCAGCGGCTCGTCGATCTCCGCCGCGAGGATGACGTAGCGCTCCATCACGTCCAGACGTTCGAGCATGTTGGGCGTGATGATGTTTTCCATGAGCTTCTTGTATTGCAGCGTGATATCGGCGGGATTGCCGGGCGGCGGCGCGTCGTAATCCTTGATGGCGATGGACTCCAGCGATTGCTGCACGATCTGGTGCGTGCTCTCGTCCATCTCGGGCGCGGTTTTGACAAACTGCGCCACCAGCTCGCGCAGGGGCGAGGACATGCGGCGGCTGATCATCACGCAGATCATCAGCACCACCGCCAGCGAGATGACCAGCACCAGCAGCGTATAGAGCAGGTGCAGCCGGATCTCATCGGTATGCGCGTCCATCGCCGCTGCGCCGAAATAGGTCAGCCCGCCCTCCGCGACGGACACGCAGCGCCAGTCGTCGCCCGAGAACTGCCGCCGAAGCCGCTCGGCGGCGGGTACATCGGCATCCAACGCCACGCCCGTCAATTCGGGATACTGGCAAACGACGATGCGCCCCTCCGCGTCGAGGATGAGCAGGTCGTCCAACCTGCTCTGCGCCAGCAGCGAATTATAGAAGGAAGAAACGCTAACGTTGACGAGCACCTGATCGCCCGCCGTCCTGTCGCCGCCCCACAGCCTTGCGACATACGTCATGCAGACGGTGTCGGTTACGGACTGGCTGTTGCTGATCTCGCGCACTATGCGCGGGTACAGCCACACGGTATCGGCGGTGAAATCGAACGGGTCGGTAAAGCGCTCGTCGCTCGTCTGGTAGCGCGTGCGCGTCGAGGAATACACATGCCCGCCGAAGACCACCCAGATGCTGTCCACGGTCTGGTAGCCCAGCTTGACGGAGTTAAGGAACTGCATGTATTGGAAGCCCGCGAGCGCCCGCGCCGCCGGGCTGACGCCGCTTTCCGGCTGTTGGAGGGCGGCGTTTTGCTGATTGAGCTGGATGATGCGCGCGATGTTCTCGAACTGGCTTTTCATCAGCGTGTAGGAATCCATCATCGCCTGCGTGGACCTGCGCGTTTGCTCGTACCACAGCCCGTTTTGCAAGCGCCTCCCCTGAAAGAAGTTCACCGCAGCCAGCAGCAGCGTGACGACCGCCAGCAGCACGATCCACGGGAGCATCAAACGGCGGAATACCATGCGATTGTGGGGGCGGACGTTTCTTGCCATTGCTGCTCCTCTCAACAGTGTCTCCGCGAAAATCGAGACTATTATATCGCAAGTTTGCTCATTTCCATAGGGCGTGTATGATTATCACAATCAATTCTGATTATTATCTGTCTATTATGGACAGAAACAGGACATATAATCAGTTTTGATGGTTTCTGCCCGCGCGCGTTTGTGCTATATTCATCTCGCACAGGGGAGCGCGCGCCCTGCCGTCCGCGCCACCCCAAGAGAGATCGGGGGGTTCGATACGATATGGAGATCAAATCCGTTTCCGCCGGGACGGTGCGCAGACCGCGCCGCAACCTCAAGGCGTCGCTGCGGCGGGACTGGCGTCTGTATGTGATGCTGGTCATTCCCGTCGCGCTCTACATCCTGTTTCATTATGTGCCGATGTACGGCATCGTCATCGCCTTCCAGAAATATAACCTGTTCAAGGGCATCGGCGGCAGCGCGTTCGTGGGCTTTGACAATTTCCGCTTCATCTTTAATATGCGCGATTTCGGGCTGGCGCTGAGCAATACGCTGCTGCTCAACTTCATGGATCTGATCGTCGGCTTCCCCGTGCCGATCATTTTGGCGATCATGCTCAACGAAATCAAGGTCAGCGCCGTCAAGCGCACGTCGCAGACGCTGTTGTACTTGCCGCACTTTCTGTCCTGGGTCATCATCGGCGGCATGGTGCTGGAGATCTTCGCGCCGACCACGGGGCTTGTCAACTCCACGCTCATGCGCATGGGCATCATCGACAAGAACATCCCGTTCCTGACGGAAGGCAACCACTGGCGCGGCACGTACGTGTTCATCGGCGTGTGGCAGAGCATGGGCTGGGGCACGATTTTGTATCTGTCCGCCATCACGGGCATCAACCCCGAGCTGTTCGAGGCGGCGCGCATCGACGGCGCGAGCAAGCTCAAGCAGATCTGGCACGTAACGCTCCCGGGCATCCGCGGAACGATCGTCATCCTGCTGATCCTGCGCGTCGGGCAGATGATGAACATCGGCTTTGACCGCCCGTTCGTCATCGGCAATACGATGGTGCAAAACTACTGCGACGTGATCTCCACGTTTGTGTACCGCGCGGGCATCAAGAACGCGCAGTTCGCCCGCGCCACCGCCATTGGTTTGTTCCAATCCGTGATCGGGCTCATCATGATCACGACCGCCAACACGATCACGCGCCGCCTCAGCGACGAGGGCGGCATCTGGTAAGGAGGGACGCAGACATGGTTCAATCGCAGCTTTCAAGCCCCGTTCGCGGCGCTCGCAAGAAAAAGTCGGTATGGTCTTTGAGCCAGGTGCTTCTGGTCGCATTTATCCTGCTGTTCGTGCTCATTTGCGTGCTGCCCATGCTCAACGTGCTCGCGATATCGTTGAGCAGCAAGACCGACATCCTCGCGGGGCGCGTGAAGTTTGTGCCGGTCGGGTTCAACCTCGACGCATACCGCGGCATTTTCCGCGATTCGTCGATGATCTACTGCATGGTCTACACCATCGCGCTGACGGTCGGCTATACGGCGCTCGCGATGGCGGTGACGATCCTCATGGCGTATCCGCTGTCGAAAAAACGGCTGGCGGGCAGAAAGCTCATCACGCTGTTTGTGATGTTCACCATGTATTTCAACGGCGGCACCATCCCCACCTATTTGACGATCAAGAACTACGGCATGCTCGACACCGTTTGGTGTCTGGTGATCCCCGCGCTGATATCGACCTACAACATGATCATTCTGCGCTCGTCGATCTCCGCGCTGCCGGACGAACTGGAGGAAGCCGCCGTGGTGGACGGCGCGAACGATTTCCAAGTGCTGTTCAAAGTGACGCTCCCGCTTTGCAAAGCGTCCATCGCCACCATCGCGCTGTTTTACGCGGTCGGCAAATGGAACAGCTTTTCAGACGCGCTGTACTACATCACCTCGCGCAACCTGCAGCCGCTGCAGCTGCGCCTGTACAACATCATCAAGGGCGCGACCAGCATTGACTTGACGATGATCGAGGGCAGCAGCACAGACCTTGGCTGGAACATTTCCGAGTCTATCGAGTCTGCGACCATCATGTTCGCGACGCTGCCTATCCTGCTGGTATACCCCTTTGTGCAGCGTTATTTCATCACGGGCGTCACCATCGGCGCCGTGAAGGGATGACGCGCTCCCTACGCGCTGAACGCGATTCGCGTCAGAAATACATCGAAGGAGTGATCCAAATGAAGCGTACCCTGTCCACCCTGCTGGTCTTGTGCCTCGCGCTGGGCTGCCTGCTCGTCGTCCCCGCGTCGGCGGAAGAAGGCTGGCTCACGCTGCGCGTCGAGGTGTTCGACCGCTCCACCACCGGGCTGAACCTCGAGGACTGCTATCAGCTCCGCTATATTCAGGAGCACTTTGGCGATCCCAACCACATCAAGGTGCAGTTCGTTCCCATCTCCCGCTGGCAGGAGACCGAAATCCTCAACACGCAGCTTGCCGGCGGCACCGCGCCCGACATCTGCATGACCTATGACCAGGCGCTTGTGCAGAGCTTCATCGACATGGACGGTCTGTATCCCATGGACGAGCTGCTCGCGGAATACGGTCAGAACCTGACCAAGTTCTTAGGCGAAAACGTGCTCAAGTT
Source organism: uncultured Oscillospiraceae bacterium (assembly GCA_964512175.1). Lineage (GTDB taxonomy): Bacteria > Bacillota > Clostridia > Christensenellales > Aristaeellaceae > CAZEIC01. The sequence continues at coordinate 15,708 of CAZEIC010000027.1, forward strand.
CGGCCGCAAGACCAAGGACGGCGTCGCCACCCAGTGGTACGCGCCCGCCCGCCGCATCTCGGTCGCCCGCACGGGCGGCATGATCCGCGGCGACTGGCTGGAGAAGCTGAACATGGCGCTGCCCACGACCATCGACGAATGGGTCGCGTACCTGTACGCCGCGAAGGAAGCGAACCTCGGCGGCGAACAGACCGTGCCGTTCGTGCTCAAGTCCGTGCCCGAATCGCCGACGTTCTCGGTCGATATTCTGGTAGACGCGATGATCGACTGGGACCTTGTCACCAAGGAAATGTACTACTCGCAGTACCGCGTGCAGCTTCCGGGCGCGAAGGAAGCCTACCGCCTGCTCAACAAGCTCTACAATGACGGGCTGATCAACGAGACCTTCGCCATCGACAACGGCGACATCCGCGATTTGGCGATGCACCAGGGCTACGCGGGTTACTACTGCGAAGCGCCGACGCAGGTCTGGGGCGTGAACGCCGGCTACCAGTACGAAATGACCAAGAACGTGCCGGACGGCTACTGGGTCCCCGTGAACTGCTTCGTGGATAAGTTCGGCCGCACGCTGCACGAAGTCTACGACGCGAACGGCATGTGCATCTTCATCCCCGCGTGGGTCAGCGAAGAGACCGCCGTCGCCGCCGTGAAGTACCTCGATTGGCTGTCCATCCTGGAAAACCGTATCGCGGTTTCGTTCGGCAAGGAAGGCGTCAACTACCTGTACAAGAGCGAGGAAGGCTTCCCGATGGACCGTCAGGGCAACAACGTCCCCGATGAATACAAGATCAGCGGCGACGTGATGTGCATCTCCAACGGCACGTCCTTTGACGATCCCGAGCTGGACAACAAGTACATGTCCGTCGCGTACACCGGCTATGAAGACCGCGTCGCGCAGGCGCTGGACTTCGCCAACATGGACGTGTACCAGCCCATCAGCCATCCCATCACCATTCAGGCGGACGCGGACTACGGTCTGATGGTCAAAACCAAGCTGTCCGAGCTGATCGCCAAGAGCCTGACCTGCGCTCCCGCCGATTTCGACGCGACGTATGACAACGCCGTTGAGGAACTGCTGAACGTCGGCGGCGCGGAAGTCGTAGCGGAAAAGCTGGCGGCGTATCAGGCGGGTCAGTACCGCGGCGATTACCCCGGCAAAGCCGAGTAACCGAACAGAGCAAAAAAGCTCCCAACCATCCTCGGACGGTTGGGAGCTTCTTTATGTGTTTCGGTATTCTGCCGAGCACGCGTGATGAAATCGGATTCTCTCGATTATCTCAGAACATACGGTATGCCGCGCGTCCGCGCGAACGTTTCCGCCGCCGAGCCCGCGTCGCAGAGAATGACCATCCGCGCATTGCCGTCGAAAGCGTCGCTTTCGATTTGGGTCACGGAGGACGGGATGTCGATGCGCTTCAGCGCCGTCATGCCCGCGAACGCGCGCGCGCCGATTGCCGCCGTGTTCGCGCCCACGCGCACTTCGTCGACGGTCGCGCAGCCCATGAACGCCTCGTCGTCGATGCGTTCGAGCATAGCGGGCAACGCGAGCGTGTTCAGCTTCTCCGCCGTGACGGTCACAACGCACGTCGCCGAGGCTTGCAGCATGTCCCGCACCCGCGCCGTGATGACCGTCTCGCCCGGTGTAACGGCGGTGATCACGCCATGCTCGTCCACCCGGGCAACGCTTTCATCCGCGCTCGTCCACAAAACAGCGGCGCTTGCCAGTGCCTCGGGCGCGCAGGCATAAGCGAACGTTGCCGCGTCGCCCTGCCGCAGCGTCAGCGCCACGCATGAGAGCCGGATCTCGAGCACGCAGGGCGGGACGACCGCAATGGCGGTCTCCCATCTGCCGGCGTTCCAGTCGGGCGCGTCGTCCACGCGCGCGATCAGCAGGTATTCGCCCTCGGCGTTCGGTTCGCCGTCCAGCAGGACGGGCTCGCCTGCTGTCTGCACGGCGGCATACGTGATGACGACCGGCACGTCGGGCGCGACCGTCCACGTCGGGCGGATGGCGTTGAGCGGGAATATGTCCTCGCCCGTGTACGTCCATTGCGGCGTCGCCTTTTCGATGCGCATGCCGCCGCTGACGCTGCCGCAGTACGCGCCGATACCCGTCACCGTGACCGTGTGCACGCCCGCGCTGCGCGCGTCGTCGCAGGTCACTTCGTAATCCTCGCCCGCGACAAGCGCGACGTCCTCAAACACGATCTCAAATGCCGGAAGGTGCTCGCCGCCGTCGTATACAACGCTTGGCAGCGCGGGCATCACCCACGAAGAAATGTCCTTCCGCGCGACGGTGACGGCGCACGCGGCTGTGTATACGCCGCTTGCGTCCTCGACGGTCGCCGTGACCGTCGTCTCGCCTATGCCGCGCGCCGTAACGAATCCGTTCTCGTCAACGCTCGCGACTGCGGCATCCGACGACGTCCACACGACGGTCGTGTTGGTCGCGTCCTCGGGCGTTATGAGGGCGGTCAGCGCGGCGGTGTTCTGCCCGTCGATCAAGTACAGGAGCGCGCTCTCCGCGTCGAGCGCGACGCTCTCCACGGGGTTGTACACCGTCACCTCGACGCTGTCGGCAATGCCGTTATGCGTCGTCGCAGTGATTTGCGTGACGCCCTCGCCAATGCCCGTCACCGTGCCTGTTTCGTCCACCGTCGCGACGCGCTCGTCGTCCGTCGTCCAGACGAGCCGCTTGTTCGTCGCGCTGTCCGGCAGCACGAGCGCCTCGATTGTACGTTGTTCCCCGCGCGCTATAATGTCGATGGGGCTAATCGACAGGCTCGCCGCATGCACCTGCACCTCGATTTCATATGCCGCCTGCATGCCGTTGGTCGTCGTGGCGTAGATCACCGCGTTGCCGCCGCCCATCGCGCGCACGTCGCCGTCCAATACGTCCGCGACGGCGGGATCGCTGCTGCGCCACGCGACCGCCGTGACCGCGTTTTCCGGCGTGACGACGGCCTGCAAACGCGCGCTGTCGCCGCGCGTCATCACCGCCGCCTCGCCCGTGATGGCGATGCCGCTTGGCTCGACCGCGCTGGGGTCGCTGAAGAATATGTCGTGCTCCGCCGCGTACCGCTGCGCTTCGCTGCCCGTCTTGCCGATGATCGTCAGTCCGTCCGCCGCGCCGAACGCCAGCGGGCTGATGTCCGTCACGGTCTCGGGGAGTTCCACGCGCTCGAGCGCCGCGCAGCCGAGGAAGGCGGCTTGCTCGATCACGCCGACATGCGCGTTCAGCGCCGCCGTTTTGAGCGCCGAGCAGCCGAAGAAGGCTTGCTCCGGGAGCGTCTCCACCATCATGCCGCTTGGCATGGCGAACGCCGAAAGCGACGTGCAGTTCATGAACGCAGACTCGCCGATGTAGGCGACGCTCTCGGGCAGCGAGATGCCGACAAGCCGCTTCGCGCCCGCGAACGCCGCCACGCAGACGCTTTCCGTGCCCTCCTGCACGGTATACGACGCATCCGCCCTGCCCGCGGGATAGGCGATCAGTTCCGCGTAGCGGCTGTAGAGCACGCCGCCTATGGACATAAGGTTCGTATTGCTCTCCGCGACGGCGATGCTTTCGAGCTTCGCGCAGCCGGAAAACGCCAGCGCCGTGATATCGTATAGTTCCGCGCCCAGCGTCGCGCTCCGGAGGTTTGCGCAGCCGGAGAACGCGTTGTCCGCGACCGCGTATACGCCGTCCGGCAGCGTAACGCCCGTCAGCCCTGAGCATCCGGCGAACGCATGCGCGCCGATCGTTTGCAGCGTGCCCGGCAGCGAAATCGAAAGGAGCGACACGCAGCCCGAGAAAGCGTTCGCGCCGATTTCCTCCGCGCCGTTCATGCGCACGGACATGAGCCGCGCACAGTCCGCGAAAGCGCCGTCGCCAATGACCCACGCCGTTTCCGGCAGCGTGACGCTCTCCGCGGCGCATTTCGCGAACGCACGCGCGCCGATCGCCGTCACGTCCATGCCCTCGATCTGCCCGGGCACTGTGATCACCGTTTCGTCGCCCGTGTACCCGGTGATCGTCACGCCGTCCGCCGCGCGCGTATACAGGTATGGGATCGGCTCCGCCGTGATGCTCCACTTGGCGTACAGCACGGTAGCGCGCGCGGGCATGGGAAACAGCCCGTCCTCGTCCAGCGCCGCCGCCTGCGAATACGCAGCGTCGGTATACCAACCTTCGAACGCAGCGCCCTGTCGCTCGGGCGTGGGCAGGCGAATCGCCGTGCCCGCCGCCGCCTGACGCTCGTCCTGCTGCTCTGAATAGACCACGAATGACAGCGCGTAGGTGCTCAGCGCCGCCGCGTAGCCGCGCGCCTGCGCCCACTCCGCCGCATAACTGCCCGCGTCCGCCTTGACGATGCCCGTGTACGGCGCGCCCGATGCGCCTTGCAGCGCGTCCTCGGCGATGGAAATCACCTGCGCGCCGATATCGACGGACGCGACCACGCCGTTCGCGCTTTGCAGGAAGCCCGCGCCGATGGCGATCACCGTGTTACCGCCGATGGCGCGCGGCAGCGTGACCGCGCCGCCCGTGCCGTGATAGGCGGTCAGCATCGCGCCCGTGATTTGCGCGTCGCCCTCGCCCGCGAGCGTCACGATTTCATATTCATAAAGCGGTGTGGAGGTGGTATACAGCGCGCTCACCTCGCGCGTCGCCGTGCCGGAAACGAAGTCCCATGCGGTCGTCATCGCGCTGTCCGTATACCAGCATAGCGCCAAACCGCCGCCGTCCAGCTCCGCCAATTCCAGGTCGCGCGGCAGCGGCGCGCCGATCTCCGCGCCGATGGCGGCATAGTACGCGCCGTCGACATACAGGTCGATCGTCACGAGGTTGTAGTTGACGCGCATGAACGAGCCGCTGTCGCCCGTGACATAGCAGTAGTCGCGCAGCGCGCCGCTGCCCGCCGGCCCGTACACGTTCAAGTTTCGGCTGACGGGGATGGCGTTCTCGCCGATTTCCTCCAGCCCATATGCCGTAAACGTCGTCAGCGCCGCGCAGCCCGCGAGCGCTTCCGCGCCCAGCGTTTTCGTGCCGATCGGCAGCGTGAGACCGCGCAGCTTCTTGCAGTCGCGCAGCGCGCCGCGCGCGATCGCCGTGACGGTATCGGGCGGCGTGTATTCCGGCGTTGATTTCCCCTCGGGGTACCGCAGCAGCGTCGTTTGCGCTTTGTCAAACAGCACGCCGTTCTTTGTGCTGAAATGCCCGTTATCGCGGCTGACGCTCAAGCTCCGCAGCCCGCGCATGCCGTCGAACGCGTGCTCGCCGACCGTCTCCAGCCGCGACGGCAGCCGCAGCGAAGTCACGTCGTCATTTGGGAACGCGTAGTCGGCGATGGCGACCACGGGCACGCCCCCGATGGCGGAGGGCAGGTATACATCGGCGCTCTCGTCCTGCTCCAGCGCGTAGGAGAGCAGCTCATACCCGCCCGCTACGCGCCTGTACCGCCCGCCCGCCGTCACGCGCGCCATGCGCGCATATAGGCTCGCGCCGCCCTCCGGCATGTACGCGCCGGACCACGCCGCGCGCAGTTCCGCGTCGGCGTACCAGTCCGCAAGCGAATATCCGTCGAGCACAGGTTCGGTCGGCAGCGGTATGCGCTCGCCGACGGTCACGGGATAACGCGCGAACTCCGACACCGTGCCGTCCGGCAGCACGGTATATGCCGTCAGGTCGTATTGCGGCAGGATGCGCGCATACAGCGTCAGGTCGCCGTCCGGCATAACGCCGCCCGTCCAGCGCCTTGTCCATTCCGCGTCGGTATACCACCCGTCGAACGTCCGCCCCTCGGGCGCGATGTCCGGCAGCGCGATCGCGCCCGTGAACGGATGCCGCTCGGACGCGTGGATTTCGTCGCCGTTCATCAACGTCAGCGTGTAGATCGGCAGGTCGCCCACCACATACCGCGCCCCGGTCGCGACGGCGTACGCGTCGATAACCGTGCTGTACTCCTTGGAATAGATGGTCGCGCCCGATAGATCGGCGTCGGTATCGCCGATGGATTCGATGTTGCTGCCTATGTAGAGTGTTTTCAGGGCGGGGAGGTGCTTGATGTTGTTGCTGCCAATAGTTTTAAGAGATTCCGGGAGGACGAGGGTTTCCAGTTCATTAAAATAGTTGTTTATATCCGAATAACTAGAGGAGTTTTCGAAGAGACCAAATCCCGTCATCGTTACACCCTCTCTGAACTCTATATATTGCAGTCTCGAACCTGCGCCAATGTAAAATGCAGAATATGTATAGCGGCTTTCTGGGTCATATCCGCCGCCAATAACTAATCGCTTTAGGTTCGTACAGCCATAGATCATGTCGTTATTATATTCTGTCACACTGTCGGGAATTTCGAGGGATACAAGGTTTGTGCAACCTGAAAACGCATAGTTGCCTATCATAGTCACGCCTTCGCCAAGCGTCACGCTGGTCAGCGCTGGGCAGTTAAAAAATGCGTACCTGCCAATTTCTCCGCCAGAAAGCGACAGGTTCTTCAATCTATCGGAGCCGTAGAAAGCATTATCGCCAATAACGACATTGTTTCCTGTAATAACAATGTCGATCACGCCGGTTTGATAGAAAGCACTATCACCGATGGTCGTCAACGTCTCTGGCAGGATGAGGGTTTCCAACTCTTTATAATAACAGAATCCAATCTCTGAAGACACATAGTTTCTAAAAGTATCGGCGCTAATTGTTGTGACACCTTCACGCAATTCAAGATAACGCAGCTTTGAACCGTTGCCTATTGAGAATGTATCACGTTCTCCCGAACTACGAGGAGTATAACCGCCGCCAATAACCAACCGTTTTAAGTTCGTACAACCTTTAATCATTTTGTTGCCATAACTTATTACACTGTCAGGAATCTCAAGAGTTTCGAGATTTGTACAGCCGTAGAACGCTTGATCTCCGATTTTAGTCAGACCTTCAGCCATAACTACGCTGTTCAATGCTGTACAGCCGTAGAACGCTTGATCTCCGATTTTAGTCAGGTTCTCACTCATAACTATACTATTCAATGCAGTACAGCATGAAAACGCACTTTGCCCGATTTCTGTTACGCCCTCACCTAATGTAATATTAGTCAGTGCAGAACAATCCGCGAATGCGCCACCTTCAATAATACCATTAGTGAGTGATAAACTCTCTAATCGATAAGAACCTGCAAATGCACAGCTGTCAAGATAAATATAATCGCCTTCAAAGATAATATTGGTAACGCTAGTGCCCTCAAATGCCGCATAATCTATACGTGTTAAAGATGCGGGAAGGACGATTTTTTCTAACTCATTGAAGCTTCTCTGTGACCAAAAATCGAAATTCCTAAAGGCTTCTTCTCCAGTACGCTTTATACCTTCGCGAAGTTCGAGATATTGTAGTTTCGAATTATCTCCTATAATAAACGTTCTGCAGGTACTAATATTTCGTGGTATATACCCGCCCCCTACAACCAAACGCCTTATGTTTGTACAGCCCTCAATCATATAATCACCATAACTTGTGACGCTATCTGGTATTTCGAGTGATTCAAGGTTTATACAGTCAAAAAACGCGGAATCTCCGATTGTCGCCAAGCCGTCATTTAACGTAATATTGCTTAACGCGTCACAGCCCGCAAACGCTCTGCACCCAATCGTCGTCACGCTTTCGCCCAGTACAACGTCAACCAACATACTGCAAGATACAAATGCGAATTCTCCGATACTACCCCCGGGAATTGATAATTTCTCTAATCTGCTACAACCAGCAAACGCCTCGTTGCCAATAGATGTATCAATCCCTTTAAAGATAATGTTGATAACGCCAGAGCCGGAAAACGCACTTTTGCCAATTTCCTTCAATGATTTCGGGAATATGATTGTTTCCAGCCCTATAAAACGTTTAGAATCCCCATTGCTCTCAAAATTTCTAAAGGTCGAATCTCCTGTCGTTGTTACGCCTTCCTTGAATTCGAGGTATTGCAACTTTGAGCCTTCGCCTATACCGAACGTAGTGTGCGCGGCGGAACTTTTCGGTGTAAACCCTCCGCCCACGACCAGACGCTTCAGATTCTTACAGTTATACAGTATCCAATCACCATAACCGGTAACACTGTCTGGAATTTCGAGAGATTCAAGGTTAGTGCAACCAGAAAACGCATTACTTCCAATCGCTGTCACGCCCTCGCTCAGCGCGACGCTGGTCAACGCCGTGCAGCCTTGGAACGCATTGTTTCCAATACTCCCACCGGGAAGCGTCAGGCTCTTCAGTCGCGTAGAGTCGGAAAAGGCGTAACTGCCGATAACGACATTGTTTCTCTTGAAAACAATGGTTTCTACCCCCGAGCCTCTAAACGCATCGCTGCCAATGCTTGTCAGCGATTCCGGGAGGACGATGGTTTCCATTTCCTTGAAGTATAGAGAACTGGATGTTGAGTAGTTGGCGAATGCTTGCCGTCCGATTGATGTTACGCCTTCGCGGAGCTCAAGGTACTGCAGCTTTGCGTTTGCGCCGACGTAGAAAGTCAAATTCGGGTTAGTAGTGTTTGGCACATAACCGCCGCCGATAACCAGCCGCTTGAGGTTCGTACAGCCATTAAACAAATAGTTGCCGTAGCTTGTCACGCTGTCAGGGATTTCGAGTGCCGCAAGGTTTGTACAACCGGCAAACGCTTGCACGCCGATTGTCGTTAGACCTTCGTTCAACGTTACATTGTTCAGCGCGCTACAGCTTTGGAACGCATTATTCCCAATCCCCGTCACGCCCTCGCCCAGCGTTACGCTCGTCAGCGCCGTACAGCCTTGGAACGCGTTTGACGGGATCGCGCCCTGACGAACGGTGACGCTTTCCAGCAGCGGGCAATCCTTGAACATGGCGTTCGCGCTTTCGATGCGCAGGGAATTGAACGTGATCGACGTGATCGCCGATTTCGCGAACACAGACGAACCCACGTTGCGCAGCGAATCGGGCAGGGACACGCTCGCAAGCTCAGTAAATCCATATGAACCGTTGGCAAAGGCGTTCGCGCCCAATTCCGAAATGCCCTCGCCCAGCACTAGCTCGCGCAGGTGGCTGCCCGCGCCAACGTTCATCTGCGCGGATGTGATTTTCGCCGGGCGGCCGTCGATGGTGAGTGTTTGCACGTTGACGCAGCCGAACATGAAGCTGTTGCCAAGGGAGGTGACGCTGTCCGGGATGAACAGCTCGGTCAGCCCCGTGCAGCCGCTAAACGCGTTGTCGCCGATCGCCGTCACCTGCGCGCCCAGCGTTACTTGCGTCAGCCCCGTGCAGCCGCTAAAGGCGTACTGACCGATGCTGGCGCGGAGATCGCCGCGCGTCAGCATCGGACAGCCGGCAAACGCGTAGCTGGAGATGGCGGTCACGCTGTTGGGGATGAGCGCGCAGGCGAGCGACGCGCAGTTTTGCGCCATGTTGGAAGGAATGGTGGCAAGCGCCGTCGCCGCGCTCAAATCGATAAGCCGCAGCCCGGCGTTATTCGCAAAGGCGCTCGCACCGATCACGGTCACGGTGCGCGGCACGGTGACAGACGTGAACGTGCCGCCGATGCCTGCAAACGCCGAGGAAGCGATGGTCGTGACGAGATAATCATTGCCGTTTGCGTCGGTATAGGTGGCGGGGATGTGCAGATTGACAGGCTCGACCGTGTAAGTATACGTCTTCTCAACGCCGTTTTCGATCACAATGTCAGTCTGCGTCTTCTGGAAGCCCGTGACGGTCGCCTTGCCAGACGATACGGTGAACGTGAAGTAGCGCTGGGCGGAATAGTCCGCGCCCGGGGTGGAAACCGTGCTGTCCGTGCCCAGATAAAAGCCGTCCAGATCGGCGGCGGTGATTTCGTCGTTGGCTTGCCAATCGGGGTAGAAATGCAGGATCGGATTCGTTCCCTTGCCCGTTAAGCAGGGGAACGCGACGGCGTTATTGGCGGCGTCCAGCCACCCGGCAAAGGTGTGGCGCACGCGCGTCGGCGTTTCATCGGGCGGCAGGATGTCCTCGCCGCGCTTGACGAACACGCTTTGGGATTGGTCGTCCGCGCCCATGTGGAACACGGCGGTCACGTCGTTTTTGCAGATCGCCACCAGATACAACGTGTGGTCGGGCATCACGCAGGTCGTCGCGTCCTCGGGCAGCTCTTCGAGGATGCCCATCGTCGCGGGATCGTCCACCACGCACCAGTGATCCAGCTCGTACCCGCTTGGCAGCGCGGGCAGCGCGACGCGCTCGCCGACGCGATACAGATCATGCAGACTGCCAAACCTCTTTCCGTTGGTGTGGCAAAAAGACACGGGATAGGCGTTTGCCGTCTTGGCGTAGAACACGGGGGATTCGGTGTCGATTTCATACGGCCATGTGACCGCGTATTGCGCTTCAAGGCTCGCGTCGGTATACCAGCCCTCGAAGACGCGGTTGTACTTGGACAAATCGGGATCGCCGGGCTTGCTTACTTCGTCGTGATGCACAAGGTCGAAGCGCGTTTGATAGACGTACGCCTTGTCCGTCACGGGCAGCCACGGCAACACGAACCGCGCGGTATAGTAGGCGTAGGGGCAGTTCTCCGCCAGATGGAGCGTGTCCTTGATGCCCTGTATGGCGGTGAGTTTGTCGTCGAATATTGCGAAAAGCCCGTTAATGACGTGCAGATGCAGCTTGCAAATTTCCCAATCGACGATCGTCCATTTCCAGCTTGCTTGCATGGAATTGTACTTGAGTTTTGGACCAAGTTTGACTTCGGCTTCGATCATAAAGTTGACCTTGATTTCGATGCAGTCCCACATGTTTACGGGCAATGTCGTCCAGCTCGCATACGACGGAGAATTGCCTGTATCGGCAACCACGTTGTCCGTCAGGCTCCATGCGGCAGTTCCCTTTAACCCCGCGAACACGTCAATGGAAAAAATCTCCACCACAAACAACATGACCTGCAGCGATATCTTGAATCCTGCCTTGATAGAGCCTTCGATTTTGACGTTGGGTGTCGCCTCATTGCTGATCTCCGTGCTGACGACCTGCCCGTTTTCATAGGCGTGCTCGGTCGCTGTCTTGAAGGTGTAGGAGAACTCGCCGCTCGCGGAGACTTCGAACGTAAAGCCATAGGACAGGGAGATGTTGATGATTCCCGCCCACGACCATAATAGGGCTCTGCCAAGTTCATAGTTGACGCTGGTATAGCCTTTCAGTCCATTATATCCAACCGTTCGGTTTTGAAGATTTTGAAGCACCTCTTTAACGGGTCTGTCTGCAAGCTTGTCAAAGACAGAATTAAACTGGTTCTTTGTGTAGCTCACCTTGGCGGTGATCTTCCCCGACGTGGTTTCCGTGACGGATATCTTGTTCAGCTTCAAAAACCCGTAATCATAGCTGGCCTTGATGCTTTCAGAGAACTCGCCCGAAACCTCGACCTTACCAACTTTATCGAACGTTATTGTGATCGGTTTGATGTTAACCTTAAATTCGTGCCCCTCATCCGCCTTCAACCCGCGCGCGCGCATGCCGCCGCCCGCGAGCGTCACGCCCTCGGTGAGTTCCAGCGTGCTCATGTCCATCACCATGGGCATATCGTCCGCGTGATAGGAGAGCAGCACCTGTTCGATTTCCGGCGTCGTGCAGGCGATCACGACGAACCCGTCCTCCGCCTCGCGCATGGAGGCGACCGAATAATATGAGATTTGATAGGGATTGTTCAAGTCGATCAGGAAGAACGTCGTCCCGACGGTCAGACGCGCCGCCTCGAGCGCGCGCAGGCGCACCTCGTATTGGCTGACGCGTTCGAACGCCGCAGGCGCGATATCCGCGTAATCGACCACGCCGTCCACGAAGTCGTACTCCGACAGCGAGGTGAACGCGTACCCCGTATCGCGTGCGAAACGCTGCGCGTATGAGCCGCTGTAGCCAAGGAGCGTCGTGCCCCGGGGAATCGCGTCTTCGCTGACGGCATTCAGGTTGCCCGGCATCGACAGGCTTTCGAGCCGCTGATGATCGCCAAGCGCGCCCGTCGCAAGCGCCACAACGTCCGCGCCGCCCAGCGTTTTCGGGACGGTCAGTGAAACAGCGGTCGTATCCGCATGCCCGGTGACGACGGCATAGCCGTATTCGGGGAGCAGCGCATAACGCCATTCGCCCTCCGTCAGCGTTTCCTGCCCGGCGACAGCCGCAAGCGCCCACGAAAAATCGCTCGCGGCAGGCGGTTGACCGCCGTCCGCATTATTCGCCTGCGCTGCCGGCTCGCTTTCGGCAAGCGCGGCATTCTGCGATAGCAAATTGACGGGCGACACCTGCAGAATACAGCAAAACGCCAGTAGCAGCGATAGGGTGACCTTCAGAAAACGATTGCTCATATGCCCCGTCCCCCGTTCAACACGCGCGAGAAATTTTTCGCTGTGGTGAGTATACCATATTCTGGCAGGGTATGGCAATCGCAAATGGGCTGTTGCGTCTACAATCAACGAATAAGCGACGATCGTTTGTCCCGTGATGATCGTCGCTTTATTCTCATTCTGTGATTCCTGATGATACGGTTATTGCTTATGTTGTTGCGTCTTGCGCGGCAATGCGTGGTTCAGCCAGAGCAAATACAGCAAAACGATCACCACCAGCGACCCAAGCATGATAAGCCGGAGCTGTGGGTACGCGCTGACCCGCGCTTCATTGGCAAACGCGCTGAGCATATCGATCGCGCTGTGGGCGATGATGCAGGGCCAAAGGCTTCCGCCCCTGTCAAAGATCGTTACAAACAGGAAGCCCAGAGCGATTGCGCCGATGATTTGACAGATATTGACAAGCCAATCGCTTTGCACGCCGTTGAGCATATTCATGACATGTCCGAGTCCGAAGGTAACGCTGGAGATAATCACCGCCTGTGTATGGTTGTCCTTTTCGATGGCGCGGAACAACATCCCGCGGAACAGTATCTCCTCCACAAAGCCCACGCAGAGCATCATGCACAGATAGCACGCCAGATCCCAGCCGATCATGTTTTCCACCGCGCCCAGCCAAAGGTTACGGGAAACGATGATTGCCAAGGGAATGAACCACAAAAATTTGCGCGCGGGCACGCTTGCCTTGCACAGTCCGAATTTCTTCTGCAATCCGTTTTTGACGATGAACGCCGCCAGAATCGCCGTCAGCGCGATCAGGAACAGCGCGTCCGCAGTGTATTCAATGCCAATCGCACTATTGATCGGCTGGGCGACGGATTTGCAGACGACATAGACGGCAATCAGGATCAACGTCAAGGTCAATTCGCTTCTTTCATAGAGCTTCTTCATTTGCTTCCTCCTGCACAGCGTAAATCGCGCCGCGATATGCTTTCTCCAGATATTCCGACGCCGTCTGTTCGTCAAACGGCAGTGATTCATTGGCGATGATGCTCGCATAACCATGCGCAAACACGGACAGCAGCAGAAACGCGTCCTTGGTTTGCTGATCTGTCAGGTCAAGACCCTCCCGCATCACGGCAATCAAAGGCTTCAACTCCTCGGATTCGACCATTTCCATCAGGCTGCTTTCTTTTGCGTAACCCGATTGAAACAAGAAACGAAACAGGTTCGGCTCCTCGACGGCGAAGCGGATGTAGTTGAGCCCGATGCCCAGCATCATGTCCTCCTGCGACGGATCGACGTGCATCAGGTATTCGGAATGTATACAATCCAGCTTCTCATGGACAGCGCGCTTCATGTCCTCGATGGTTTTGAAGCAGTACATCACCGGCTGCGTGGAACAGCCAAGCGTTTCCGAAACCGTCCGCGCGTTGACGTTTTCCGCACCTGATTCCTGTATGGTTTTGAGCGCCGCATCCATCACCATTTCCCTTGTGATCCTTGTTTTGGGCGGCATACCATCCCTCCTTTCTTTCATAATCGTCATTATATAACGTATATTATATTTGTCAAGCCTTTACGAAAACTTTTCTGATCGAATGCTTTGAATTGCCCAAAAATATCAAATTCGCGCGCGCGAAGCGCAACGCCATTAGGGCGGCGAGAAAAAAAGGATGCTTATGGTATGAACGCCGCTGGTTTCTTGAATGAACGGTTGGACGCAATCATCTTGCAATTGTGTCACATGTATCGAAAATTGCCGTTCTTTGCGTTCGGATATCTGCTCACACGTATATGAAACAAACCCCGCAAACCGTTGATTTTCCTAGCAAAAAACAAAAAACGCCCAGTATTCGGACGTTTCCATGTGGTGCGGGAAACAGGACTTGAACGTTGCGACCGCATGGCTAAGATGCCTGAAATTCCTTGCATTCTTGATACTCGTGGCGCATTTCGTGGCGCATAATCACATTGGAATCACGGTAGTGAGCACTTGCCTCTAATGGGGCATCTGCGCTGCAATTCGCGTTTTAAGTCCCTCAAATGCTCATACCGTGCATGCGCATATTGTTCTATTGCACCATAAGGGAATGAACACACCTTGGGCTGCTTTGATTGATTTGAGTATAAATACACTGACCAACCGTTATCACCGTCATTCGCTGGCCAGCTGGAAAAGAGTCTTTCTCCTGTCTCGCTTTTAGTCTGGTTCATCGGATGTATGCCGAATCGCGCTCTTATCGTTTCGAAGGCATCGTTATCAGTCATGGCATCAATTCCCCAATCGAAGCGCTTCTCGTCGTTGCAATAAGGCTTGTCTGTTAAGAAAATCGCTCTGTGAAGTTGCTCTATGCCCTCCTTTATCAATCCAACACGAACCAACAGTAATATGTGATCCATTACAGTTTGTCCGCATGTTCCAGATGAGGGAACGTCTGGGTAGAAGTTAATACTTTCAACAGCCATCGAAATCCAGTCCATTGCAGAGCATATACATGAAAATTTGTTTCTCTCACATTGCATGAGCTTCTCGACTCGCGCCGGGTGGTTAACGCATTCTCGAAACTGTCTAATAAGATCCTCTGTCATGACTGGCAGCATGGCTTCCTCCGATCATTTTTCGATAAGCGACTCGAAGGCGCTGTTCATGGTCTGTGTGACCTCCTCCTGCTTATCGGGCATGATGTGCTGGTACACCGCTTTGATCAGTCCGGGCGTACTCTGTCCGAGGCGCTCCATCGCGTACTTGCCCGGCACGGAAAGCGCGAGCATCAGGGAAGCGTTGTAATGCCGGAGGTCATGGAAGCGGCACTTCACTCCGAGCGCGTCGCACAGGCGCATGAAGCGCCGGGTCAGTAGATCCGGGTGGAGTGGACACACGCGCTGCGCGTCGTGGCGGTTGCGCTTCAGGCGGTCGATCAGGTTGCTGGACACTCCGAACGTCCGTGTCCCGGCGTATGATTTCGGAGATTTCAGCACCCACTCGTTCTGGTCGTTCTTCGCCAGTGATTTCGTAACGCTGACCGTGTTCGCACTCTCGTCGAGGTCGCTGTACAGGAGCGCGCATATCTCGCCGCGCCGAATGCCATACCCGGCGGCGAGCAGGATCGCGTTCTCCAGCTCCGTGCCTTGCGCGGCTACAAGCAGCTGCGCGACAACGTCCTTTTCGGGAATGTCGATCTCGGTCTTTATGCGCTTCGGCAGATCCACGCGGAGCGCGAGGTCTGGGTGATAGGCGCGCAGCGTCGAGGTCAGCAGCGCGTAAACGTTGCGTACGGTTTTCGGGCTGTGATCGGCTGCGACGGCATTGATCTGGCGCTGCACATCCTCGCTGCGGAGGTCGCCGAGCTTCTTCTTCTCAATCAGCCCAAAATAGCACTTGCGGGTTTGTTTGTATACGCGCACGGTCGCCGGGGAGAGCACGGCTGTCCGCGCGTCGATGTAGCTGTCTATCGCCGAGCCGACGGTCTGGTTGGTGGGCTTGTGGGCTTCTCTGTTGGTGAAATCAAACTGTGAAGCGAGATATTCCGCTTCTTTTTTTGTTGGCGCGGTGAAGGACTTCGTCGTCCGCTTCCCGTCGATGTAGACCTGAGACCGTGCGCGCCAGCTCCCTGATTTGAGCTTGACTGCTTTGGTTGCCACTGGGATTCCTCCTTCCGTATGAAGGTATAGTTGCGTTGCTGCTATAAAGTGATGTACGCAACTACGTTATTTTCCGATTTTCTTCTTCTCTTGTTCGCGTTCTAACTGAGTGATGCTTT
>CAZEIC010000028.1:0-12292 GCA_964512175.1 uncultured Oscillospiraceae bacterium
CCCGCAAGTGCTGGCCGACGTATCGCGATGTCTGGAGGAAGATGTGTCAGCGAATCAGGACGGTTCGGTGACCGTCCGAGCATGATCGCGGCACGCCTTCGCCGACCTGACATCTCTCGCCGTCGCCCATCAACAGTCACCTCCCAACGAAATGTTGTAATCAGATACCAATGGCAGTATATCGCGCGCGCGGGCGCTTGTCAATCACGGCGATATCTTTTTTTTCTTTCGGTTTTGTGGTATAGTATGTACATGCGGAAAGGAGGGAGCGCATGGCGGTACTGGGTATCATTTGCGAGTACGACCCGTTTCACAACGGGCATTTACTGCACATGCGCTCCGCAAAGGAATCCTGCGGCGCGGATGCGACGGTTTGCGTGATGAGCTGCGCGTTCACCCAGCGCGGCGAGCCGGCGCTCTTTTCCGCGCGTACGCGCGCGCGCATGGCGCTTGCCTGCGGCGCGGACGTGGTGCTCGGGCTGCCCTACGCATTTTCCGCGCGCGAAGCGGAGAATTTCGCGCTTGGCGGCATTTCCATACTAAAGTCTATTTCCGAGACAACGCATGTGGCGTTCGGCTGCGAAGAAACAGACCAAAGTATACTGATTCGCGCCGCGGATACCTTGGAATGCCCAACCGAAACATACCAAAGTATACTTCGCGAACAACTGTCGTTGGGACTGCCCTTCGCGGCAGCGCAGGGCGCGGCGCTGGAAGAGATAGAAAACATACCAAAGTCTACTCTTTCGCAGCCCAACAATGCGCTTGCCGTCTGTTATCTGCGCGCGTTGACGCGCACGAACGCGTCGATCGCGCCCATCTTCATCCCGCGCATTGGCGACCACCGTTCGGAAGCGACGGGCGAAATCGCTTCGGCGACCGCCGTGCGCGCCGCCATCCTGCGCGGCGACTGGTATCACGCGAAACGCGCCATGCCCGAAGCTGCTTACGATATCGCGCGGGAGACGATCGCGCGCGGCGAGATCCACCGCCCGGGCGCGCTCGACGGCGCGCTGCTCGCTTTCCTGCTGCGCGCGTGCCCCGAAGATTTGCGCGATTTGCCGGAATTCTCGGAGGGCTTGGAACACCGCGTACTGCGCGCGGCGAGAAGCTGCGCGACGCGCCAGCAACTGCTGGAAACCGTCAAGACGCGGCGGTATACGCGCGCGCGCATTTCCCGGGCGCTGTGCCACGCGCTGGTCGATGCAAGCGCCGCCGATTTCTCCGGCACACCGACATACGCGCGCTTGCTGGGCTTCCGGAAAACCGCGCTGCCCCTGCTTTCGCGTATGGCGAAGGGCGGTTTTCCGCTTGTGTCCAAGCCGTCGGGTGACGCGCGGCTGGCGCTCGACATGCGCGCCGAATCGCTCTGGGCGCTGGGCGCGGGCATGCCGCCCGACACGTATTATCGCCAGAAAATGCTCATACTATCATGACATTCGGAGGTGGACAACTTGCGCGATATCCCGGCGAAGCTGCTGTCTGAAACCGTCGAAAGGCTGTTTCTCGAAGCCAATTATGTTATCCCGTCCGACATTCTGCGCGCGCTTACATCCGCGCGCGAAAGCGAACCCTCGCCCGTGGGACAGGCGACGCTCGACCAAATCATTGAAAACGACCATATCGCGCAAAACGAGCGCGTCGCCATCTGTCAGGACACAGGCATGGCGATCGTGTTTCTGGACATCGGGCAGGACGCGCATATTGTGGGCGGCGATTTGACCGAAGCCGTCAACGCGGGCGTTCGCGCGGCATATGAAAAGGGGTATCTGCGCAAATCGGTAGTCGCCGAACCGTTGTTTGAGCGCGTGAACACGGGCGATAACACGCCCGCCGTGCTGCATATCGGCATCGTTCCGGGCGATTCCGTGCGGATTCGCGTGACCGCCAAGGGCTTTGGCAGCGAGAACATGAGCCGCCTTGCCATGCTCGTGCCCGCGCAGGGCGTGGCGGGCGTGAAGGCGTTCGTCATCGAGACGGCGGCACTCGCGGGACCGAACGCCTGTCCGCCGCTCATCTTGGGCGTGGGCGTTGGCGGCACGATGGAGCTGGCGGCGCGCATGGCGAAGGAATGCCTGCTGCGCGGCACGGACGAGCGTCACCCCGACCCGCGCTACGCCGCGCTCGAGCAGGAGATTCTGGGCAGCATCAACGCCCTCGGCGTCGGTCCTGGCGGCATGGGCGGGCAAACGACCGCGATCGCCGTGCACATTGCCTGCGCGCCAACGCACATCGCGGGCTTGCCCGTCGCCGTCAACGTCTGCTGCCACGCGGCGCGGCACGCGGAAGCCAACTTATAACACAACGGAGGTTCGTTCGCATGAGCCATTATGATTTGACGTTGCCTTTATCCCAACAGGACGCGCGAATGCTTCGCGCGGGCGATACCGTGACGCTGACGGGCGAGATGTACACCGCGCGCGACGCGGCGCACAAGCGGCTTATTGCGCTGCTGGACGAGGGCAAGCCGCTGCCGTTTGATATCGCAGGTCAGACGATATACTATGTCGGGCCCGCTCCCGCAAGCCCCGGGCACGCCGTGGGCTCCGCAGGACCCACGAGCAGCTACCGCATGGACGCGTACACGCCCGCGCTGCTGAAACTGGGTCTGCGCGTCATGATCGGCAAAGGGCGGCGCTCGGACGCCGTGATTGCCGCCATGCGCGAGGCGGGCGCCGTCTACCTGGGCGCTGTCGGCGGCGCGGCGGCGCTGATTGCGCGCTGTATCGAAAAAAGCGAGATCGTCGCCTATCCCGACCTCGGTGCGGAAGCCGTCCGCCGTTTCACGGTGCGCGCGTTCCCGGCGGTCGTGCTGATCGACTCGGAATGTAACAATCTCTACGTTTCCGGGCCCGCGCTGTACAAGCGGGCGGCATTGTGATAGAATAGGCGGGATTTTCTTTTACCGGGAGGACGCATGCGGGAAGCGCTTCGTGTAAGGCTTGGGCGGCTGTTGATTGCCGTCTTGCTTTGCAGCGCCCTCCTTTTGCAAACGCCGCCCGCGCGCGCGTCGGACACCTACGACCCGGCGATTCCCGCCAACCTCACGACCGAGCACTTGTCCGCAGAGGCCGCCATCCTCATCGAGGAGAGCACGGGCAACGTGATTTTCGAAAAAAACGCCGATGTTGTGATGTACCCCGCCTCCACGACCAAGATCATGACGGTCATGCTGGGTATCATGCTTGGCGACATGGACGAGGTCGTGACGACGACGGCTTCCGCGCTCGCCGTGCCCGAGGATTCCTCGACGATTCCGCTTGCCGAGGGCGAGCAGGTCGTCTTCCGCGATTTGCTGTTCGCGACGATGGTCAAATCGGGCAACGAGGGCGCAAACCTCATTGCCGAAACGATTTCGGGCGATATCGGCGCGTTCGTCGGGCTGATGAACGAAGCCGCTGCCTCGATGGGCTGCACGAGCACGCATTTCGCCAACCCGCACGGGTATCACGACCCCAACCACTATTCGACCGCGCGGGACATGGCGATCATCGCGCGCGAAGCCATGCAGTACCCGCTGTTCCGGGAAATCGCCGCAACCACGACGTTCATCATGCCCAAGGATAACGTATACCGCCAGCGGACGCTTGTCTCCCAGACGCAGGAGTTCCTCACGCAGACGGAAAACAACGCCAGCCGCTATTACCAGTACGCTACGGGCATCAAAACGGGCAACCACTCCGAGGCGGGGCGCTGCTTCGTCGGCTCGGCGAGCAAGGAAGGCGTGTCGCTGATCTCCGTCGTGCTCAAAACGGGCGCGAGCTCCTCCCTGCGCTGGAGCGACACCAAGAAGCTCATGGAGTACGGCTTTTCGCAGTATGTGAGCGTCACGCCCGAAACGCTGTACCAGATGAACCCCAAAATCGTCGATATCGCCAGCTACGCGTTGGACGATCCCGACCTTGGCAGGCTGACGCTGAACCTCAAGAAGAACGACCCCGCCGCCAACGACGTGATCGTCACGACGCAGGACCGCGTGAATTATCTGGCGCTCAATTTCAATTCACTGGTGTCCATCGAGTACACGCGCGATTTCGTCGCGCCCATCACGGCGGGCGAAACGATGGGTACGCTGCTCTATGCGCCGCAGACCGGCGGGGAGATCGTGGAATACACGCTGACCGCGGCGCGCAGCGTCGCAAGGCGGGAGTCGCTCGCGCCGTCGCTGGCGGACATCATCGCCTATACCGACGCCGACCCCAACCCATTCCCCCGCTTTTCACTGGAATTATTGCTGATATTATTACTGCCCGTGCTTGTCACCGTCGGACTGATCTTCCTCGTCCGCAGGCTGCTCAAGCGCGAGCACAAGAAGCGCGCGCGGACAATTCGTCCGACCAAGCGGTATTACCGTTAGCGCGCGCGTTTTGTGGGTATAATACGCTTGCGGGGAGATGCACCCCGCGGCAAGGAGGCAACGATGGTACGCACCGGTCGGGTCGTCGATAAGAAGCATGGGAAGCCGATGGTTTGCTTTGAGCGCGCCAGCGCGTGCGCGCGCTGCGGCATGTGCGCCGGCAGCCGCAAGAAATCGGTCGTCGCGGTGTACGGCGACGCCGAAATCGGCGACACGGTCGAGGTCGCGATGCCGGATGCGCAAGTCGTCAAAGCATCGGTGCTGGCGTATGCCATCCCGCTGGGAGGGCTCATCGGCGGGCTTTTCCTGGGAAACGCGCTCTTTAACGGCGACGAGGCGAGCATGCTCGCCACGGGCTTGCTGCTCATGGGCGTATGCTTTCTGGCGCTCAAACTGCTGGATGAACGGCTCTCGCGGAAGTTGAAATGGCGACCGCAGATCACCGCCGTCCTGCCGCCCGACGAAGAACAGACAACGACGGAAAACGAATCAAGGAGGAATCTGGAATGAGCGAGCTTACATTGACAAAAGAGAACTTTCAAAGCACCGTGCTCGAATCACAAAAACCCGTGCTGGTGGATTTCTGGGCGGAATGGTGCATGCCGTGCCGCATGGTCGCGCCGGTCGTCGCGCAAATCGCCAAGGACACAGAAACAGTCGCGGTCGTCGGCAAGGTCAACGTGGATCAGCAGCCCGAGCTCTCGCGCGAATACGACGTGCGCAGCATCCCGACGTTGATCGTGTTCGAGAACGGGCAGGAGGCGCGCCGCGCGGTCGGCGTGCAGTCGGCGCAGGCGCTGCGTAAATTGCTCGGAGTATAATCAATCGCTGAAAGCGAGCCGTTTTGCGGAGGATGCGCGTTGTTGCGCGCGCCTTGCAGACGGCTCGCTTTTTCGTTGCAAACATATTCCTGTATACAATGCGAAAACGCTTGTATTATTTCTTAATGTGAGTATAATAAATGTGGATTAACAAATGAGAAGGTGTGTTGTGTATGAAAGCGCTGATCGGCGGAACGCTGCTGCTCCCGGACGGCGAGCTGCGCGGCAAGGCTATTCTGTTTGACGACGCGATTCGCGGTATCGTGGATGAAAAGGACGTCGTCGCGGATGAAATCATCGACGCGAACGGGCTGTATATCTCCCCCGGCTTTGTGGACGTGCACATGCACGGCTATCTGGGCGAGGACGTTTCGGACGGCTCGGAGGCGGGCGTTCGCGTCATGGCGAAGGGCGTGCTGGAAAACGGCGTGACCGCGTTCCTGCCCACGACCATGACCGTGCCGTATGACGAAATCAAAACGGCGCTCGAAATTGTGCGCAAGCTCATGCCGGAAAGCGCTACGCCCGGGTTTGACGGCGCGGAGATCCTCGGCGCGCACGCGGAGGGGCCGTTCATCAACCCGAGTAAGAAGGGCGCGCAGTCCGAACAGGCGATCCTGCCGCCGGACGCGGCGTTGATTCTGCCCTACAAAGACGTGGTTCGCATCATCACGCTCGCGCCCGAAATGCAGGGCGGCGCGGCGTGCATCGAGGCACTGACGGAAAATGGAATCGTCTGCTCCATCGGGCACACGGGCGCGAACTACGACCAGGCATTGACCGCCATCCGCGCGGGCGCAGACCACATCACGCACACCTTCAACGCCATGACGCCGCTGATGCACCGCGATCCCGGCGTGGTCGGCGCGGCGCTGACGCAGGACGTATACGCCGAGCTCATCGCCGACACCTTCCACATCCATACAGGGCTGTTCTCGCTGCTGGCGAAGGTCAAGGGCGACAAGCTCGTGTTGATTACCGACTGCACGCGCGCGGGCGGACTGGCGGACGGCGAGTACACGCTCGGCGGGCAGCCCATCTTCGTCAAGGGCATCGAGTGCCGCCTTGCGGACGGCACGATCGCGGGCAGCGTGCTGAAAATGAATGACGCGGTGCGCAACATGCGCGATTACGGGCATGTGCCGCTGTATCAGGCGGTGCGCATGGCGTCGCTCAACGCCGCCGCGTCCATCGGCGCGGACGATCGCAAAGGCTCGCTCGAAGTCGGCAAGGACGCCGATATCATTCTGTTTGACGAGAACGTGCGCGTACAGCAAACCATCCAACGCGGCGTGACGAAATTTGAAAGGACATAATGCTATGCAGCTCAAAGTGAAAGCGCCCCTCGATCCCGGCTTCCAGCCGCTGTCCGTGCTGCTGCGCGAATACGACAGGGACGTGGAAGAGTATTCCAAAGGTCACGCCGATTGGGCGGAATTCGTCGTCGCCGTCGAGCGCAATCAGGGATACCGTGATTTTTGGTTCACCAAGGCGTTCCCCGACGGCGTTGAACAGGCGCGCACGGTCGCGCTGCTTGAGCGCGTCGTCAAAACCATGCTGTGGACGCGCGGCGGCTACCGCATCGAGATCCACGGCAGCCGCGCAGTGTACGAGCGCATCCTTGCCGACTATCGCCCGGACGGCGCGCGCGCGTTCGACGCGGACTTCATGGAGAAAGTGTACGAGCATCCGTTCGAGGTCGTCTATGTGGACGCTATTAGCGATATTTCTGTTGTCCGCAACGCGCAAAGCAGCGTCGGGCGGCATCTGGACGGCTGCCGCATCGGGTTCGACGCGGGCGGGAGCGACCGCAAGGTGTCGGCGGTCGTGAACGGCGAAGCGGTCTATTCCGAGGAGGTCGTGTGGTTCCCCAAGACCACCGAAGATCCGCAGTACCACTACGACGGCATCCTTTCCGCCATGCGCGAGGCGGCGGCGCACATGCCGCGCGTGGACGCTATCGGCGTATCGAGCGCGGGCGTGTATGTGGACAACCGCATCATGGTCGCGTCCTTGTTCCTGAAGGTCGGGCGCGAGGACTTTGAGAAGACCGTGAAAGACATGTACATCAATGTCGCCAAGGAAATCGGCGACGTGCCGCTTTCGGTCGCCAACGACGGCGACGTGACGGCGCTCGCGGGCGCGATGGACTTGGAAGCCGGGAACGTGCTCGGCATCGCGATGGGCACGAGCGAGGCGGGCGGCTATGTGGACGAGAGCATGAACATCATGGGCTGGCTCAACGAGCTGGCGTTCGTGCCGGTGGACGCAAGCCCCGACGCGATGGAAGACGAATGGTCGGGCGATATCGGCTGCGGCGTCAAGTATTTCTCGCAGGATGCGGTCATCAAGCTCGCGCCAGCCGCCGGAATCGATCTGCCGGAGACGCTCTCCCCCGCCGAAAAGCTGAAGATCGTGCAAAAGGAAATGCTTGCCGGGAACGAAAAAGCGGCGGACATCTATCGCTCCATCGGCGTGTATTTCGGGTACGCGGTCGCGTATTACAGCCATTTTTATGAGGTCGATCACGTGTTGATCATGGGGCGCGTAACGTCCGGCGAGGGCGGCGTGCTGTTGCTTTCCAAGGCGCAGGAAGTGCTGGATACCGAATTTCCGGAGCTTGCCAAGCGCGTGCAGCTGCACATTCCCGATGAAAAGAGCCGCCGCGTCGGGCAGTCGGTCGCTGCGGCGAGCCTACCGCAAATCCAGTGAGCGCGCAGCTCATAACGCCCGTCGCACCCGAGCTTTCGGGTGCGCTCACGCCGCTTTCTTTCGAGGAGGCGGCGCGGCGCTTTCTGGATTTGGACGAGGCTGTGGAGGGCGCGCATTTTACGGAAGGCACGCTCGAAGGCTTGTCCGGCGGTCGCCCGGAGTTTCGCGGCTGTCTGTTTGATAAATGTACGTTCCTTGCGTGCGACGTGAAGCAGCTTTTGTTCATTGATTGCGTGTTCAAGAACTGTGAACTGTCCAACCTCGAGCTTCGCGGCGCGTTGATGCAGCGCGCGCGCTTCGAGCGCTGCCGCATGCTCGGCGCGGGCTTCAGCGAGGCGACGCTGACCAACGCAACATTCACGGGATGCGCGCTGGATTATGTGAACTTCTCGGAAGCGAAGCTGACGCGCGTGGCAATGGAAGACTGTCCCATGAAATACGCCGCGCTGCACCGCTCGCGGCTGTCGCAGTTCACGCTGTCGCGCTGCGATTTGACGAGCGCAGAAATCGCGCAGACATCGCTTTCGGGCGTGGATTTGAGAACCTGCGATTTGACCGGTATCACGGTGTCGCTCGGCGATCTGCGCGGCGCTGTCGTCACCGCCTTACAGGCGGTCGCGCTCGCATCGCTCATGGGGCTGGTCGTTCGGGACGATCACTGAGCCGATAAGGCGTTGTACATGCGCTGCATCTCGGCGGCGTCGTCCGCCATGGTGTTCTTGCTCTCGCAGATGATCGTGGGCGTATACCCACGCTCGAACAGCAGCGGCGCGAGCATCTCAAAGCGTGGTCCGTATTCCGGCTCGGCAAAGGTATGATGCTTCTTCTCGCCCGCTTTTGTGTATTCGATGGTCGAAAAATGCACATGCAGCGCTCGCGCACGCTCGATGCCGAGCGCTTTTTCGCATGCGTCGAGCACGGCGGCGAAATCCTCCGCGCGGGCAAGCCCGCCCTGTGAAAGCGCGTGCAGGTGCGCGAAGTCCACGCACGGAATCAGGCGCTCGTCGAGCTGGCAGAAATCGAGCGTTTCCTGTAAATCGCCGATTTGGCTCATCTTTCCCATCGTTTCGGGGCAAAGATGAATATGCGACAGCCCTGCGTCGTCCAGTCGTTTGTATGCCTCGATAATCCCTTCGCGGCAGAGCGCCAGCGCTTCCGCGCGCTCGAGCTTCATCTGCGCGCCGACATGCACGACCGCGCGCTCGCCGCCCATCAGGTTCGCCGCCGTCGCCGTCTCCATGATGTAGCGGAAGCTCGCCTCGCGCTTTTCTGTATCGGGGTTCGCAAGATTGATGAAGTACGGCGCGTGCGCGCTGATGGCAACGCCGTTTTCCTTCGCCGCCGCGCCGATCTTCGCCGCGCCCTCGCTCGACAACTGCACGCCGCGCCCGAACGAGCATTCATACGCCGTCAAACCCATGCCGCGCAGCCACGCGGGCGCTTGCCATGTGCTCTTAAATCCCTCGTCATAGAACCGCTGCGAGTTGCCCGCCGGTCCGAATCGAATCATTTGCGTCATATCGTACCTTTCTAAAGTAATGTTACAAATTTACGATGAAGATGAACACGTACATCAGCAGCCCGACCCCCGCGACGAACAGCGCCTTAAAATCGCCCTTCTCTTTTCCGAGGAAGAAGGACAGCGCAATGACCGCCAGCGGCGCCAGCAGCCCGAGCAGCTTGGGCAGCACCGTGCCGCCGTCGCCCGTCGCCGTGATCTGCATAACGAGCGAATCGGGCAGCACGAAAAACCCGACGACCGCCGCGACCAGCCCAATCAGGAACAGGATTGCCGATATCTTCTGCGCCTTGCTCATGTTCATGTGTTCTACCGCCTTTCAGCGACAGTATACCACATTCCGCGCGTCCTATCAATCGCATTCCATACCGACGCGTAGCATTTCGACCGCGCGCTTTTCCATGCGCGACACGTAAGAGCGCGAGATATGCAGCACTTTCGCCACCTCGTGCTGCGGACGCGGCACGCCGTCGATCAGTCCGAAGCGCATCTCCAGCACGATGCGCTCGCGCCTTGGCAGCGTGCCAAGCAGCGAGCGCACCTTGTCCAAGGAAACGCGCTTGACGACCTCCTCCTCCACCATGTCGCTGTCCGTGCCGAGGATATCGGCAAACGACAGATCGTTCCCCTCGCCGTCAAAACCGATGGGGTCGGACAGCGACACGTCGTTGCGGCGCTTTTTGGAGGCGCGAAGCAGCATGAGCACCTCGTTCTCGATGCACCGCGCGGCATATGTCGAAAGCGGCGTTTTGCCCTCGGGCTTATACGTCGCCACCGCCTTGCATAGCCCCAGCGTGCCGACCGACACCAAATCGTCCTGCGTGAACCCCGGCACGGAATACTTACGCACAACGTGCGCCACGAGCCGCAGGTTATGCTCGATGAGCTTGTGCCGCGCTTCCTCGTCGCCCGTTTGCATGCGCGCGATGGTTTGCTGCTCCTCCTCGCGCGACAGCGGCTTGGGAAAGCTCGACCGCGAGGAAAGGTGCCCGAGCAGAAACAGCGCGTCGCGAATCAACAACAGCAAAACGTCCAGCATGCCGATCGCTCCCCTCCGTGGGCGAAACGCCCTTTGGGAAGGATATGGCGGCATGCCGGACGCTATGACGAGCGGTGATCAGTTCCCCGTCCGCTGGTCGTACGCTACCCACAGCGGCGCGTAAATGGCGACCGCGGCTTCGTGCTCCTGCAGCGTGCGCGAGAAGTAGAGCTCGCCCGTGTCCGGGTCTTTCGAGCAGAAATAGAGGTAATTGCCCGTGCGGTACGTTTCGTCCGGATACAGCGCCGCGTAGATGGCGTCCGGCGACGGGCTGCAAATGGGACCGGGCGGCAATCCCTTATATTTATAGGTGTTATACGGCGACTCCACCGCAAGGTCGGCGCTGGTGAGCGACATGCGCGACACGCCGCTTGCGTACTTCACCGTCACGTCGCTGCCCAGCGCCATGCCCTGCGCGAGCCGGTTGTGGAACACGGCGGAAACCTTGGTGAAGTCCGCGTTCTTGGCTTCTTTTTCGATGATGGAGGCGAGCGTCAGCGCCTCGTCCATCGTCATGCCGAGGCTCTCTGCGCGCGCGTGATACTGCTCGGTGAACGCCGCTTCGGTCTGCGACAACAGCTTCTTGACGATATCGCCCGCCGTCGCCGAGGTGTAGACCTCGTAGGTGTTCGCCGCGAGATACCCTTCCAGCGCGTACTTGCGCTGTTGGGCGGACGCGCTCGCGAGCACGTCGGCGATGTAGTAATACGCGTTATACTCCGCGCCCGTGCGGCAGAGCGACAGGAACGCGTCGGCGCTCTGGATAACGCCGTCCTCCGCGAGCTTGCGCGCGATGTCCTCGACCGTCCAGCCCGGAATGACCGTGACGGTCGTCACGATGGGCTTGCCGTCGCCCATCGTCAGTTGCTGCGCGATTTCCTGCATGGTCATTGCTTTGTTCAGCGCGTATTCGCCGACCTGAATCTTCTGCCCGAAGCCCATGAAATCGGCGTAATACTTGAACACCGAACGGTTGCGGATCAGCCCCTGCGTTTCGAGGTTGCCCGCCACGCGCGTGAGGCTGTTGCCGCTTTCCACGGTGAAGATCACGTCGCGCGTGTCCGTCGCGTCCACCGGCTGCAAATACTTACCGTCCAGCCAGCTCCACGCCGACAGGCAAACGCCCGCGACCACCAGCAGCACGCACAGACCGATGAGCACGGGACGCAGCGCGCCCCAAAGCCAGCTATACCAAAATACGCCGTACTCGCGCTCCTCGCGGAGCGATTCCGGCGTATATCGGGTGTTTCGACCTTTCCTTCTCAAGCCCTTCCTCACATCCCCGGCAGGTCAAACGGCATGCCCGCCGCATCGGTCAAGATTTTGAACACGTCCGCCAGCATCTTCTGGAAACGCATTTCCGAAAGCAGGTACGCGGACGTTTCCTGCGAGGCGTACAGGAGCGTGGACATCTGCGAGAAGCGCTGCATGTCGTCCTGATCCATGTTCACGCCCGACATCGCCGCAAGCTGCAGCGCGGTCTGCAGGCGCTTGTATTCCTTGAGCAGCGCGGCGTTCGTCTCGTTCTCGAACACGCTCGCCTTCAGCCGGGAATACGCCTCGTATTCCTCGGACGCAGTGATCAACTTTGCCAGCGCGTGCGCGCCGTCGTACACTT
This sequence comes from uncultured Oscillospiraceae bacterium, assembly GCA_964512175.1. Classification (GTDB taxonomy): domain Bacteria; phylum Bacillota; class Clostridia; order Christensenellales; family Aristaeellaceae; genus CAZEIC01. Next base: position 12,067 of record CAZEIC010000028.1, read on the forward strand.
CCATAGTGTTACCCCAAATCCACGATAATAGGCAGGATCATCGGATTTCTCTTGATTTTTTCGTAAATGAACCGGTGCAGCTCGTCCTTGATGCGGTTCTTGATGCTCGGCCAATCGCTGCCCTCGATGCGCCCGTAGGAGACGATGATGTTGCGCACCACGTCGCGCGTGCTCTCGATGATGTCCTCGTTCTCGCGCACGTACACGAACCCGCGCGAAATCACGT
>CAZEIC010000028.1:12302-29306 GCA_964512175.1 uncultured Oscillospiraceae bacterium
GGTCCCGACACGAGGATGCCGTTCGTGCGGTCAAACGCCATCGCAACGATGATCAGCCCGTCCTGCGAGAGGTGTTTGCGGTCGCGCAGCACGACGTTGCCAACGTCGCCGATGCCGAGACCGTCCACCAGCACCGTGCCGTTGGGCACTGTGCCCGCAATGGCGATGCTGTCCTGGCTCATTTCGATGACCTGCCCCATTTCGGGCAGGATGATGTTCTGGCGCAGCGTGCCAAGCTGCTCGGCAAGCTCTGCGTGCTGCCAGAGCATGCGGTATTCGCCGTGCACGGGGATGAAATACTTGGGCTTGACGAGCGTGTGCATAAGCTTGATTTCCTCCTGACACGCGTGCCCGGAGACGTGCACCTCCGCCATCGCCTCGTAAATGACCTCCGCGCCGCAGCGGTAGAGCTGGTTAATGACGCGCGACACAAACTTTTCGTTGCCGGGGATGGGCGTGGAAGAAATGATGACCTTGTCGGTCGGCTTGATTTGCAGCTTTCTGTGCTCGGAGAACGCCATGCGCGTCAGGCCGCTCATGGGCTCGCCTTGACTGCCCGTGCTCAAAATCAGGATCTGGTCGTCGGGATAGCTGTCCAGATCGTCGATTTCGAGCATCGCTTCCTCGGGAATCACCAGTTCGCCGATTTGCAGCGCCACGCGGCTGACGTTGACCATGCTGCGCCCGACAAAGCACACCTTCCTGCCGAAGCGGATGGCGCTGTCCACCACCTGCTGCAGGCGGTGGATGTTGCTGGCGAACATGGCGACGACCACGCGCCCGGTGGCGTTCTGGAACTGATTGACGAACGTTTCGCCCACCTTGCGCTCGGACATCGTGTACCCCGGGCGCTCGACGTTCGTGCTCTCGCAGAGCAGCGCGAGCACGCCGGCGTCGCCGATGGCGGCGAGGGTGGACAAGTCCGTCACCTCGCCGTCGATCGGCGTATAGTCGATTTTGAAGTCGCCGGACACCACCACCACGCCCGCCGGGCAGGTGATCGCCAGCGCGTACGCGCCCGCGATGGAGTGGTTGACCTTGATGAACTTGATGCGGAACACGCCGAGCTTGATCTCGTCGCGCGGCTCGACCACGTGCATGGGGATGTTATTGACGCGGTGCTCGCGCAGCTTGACGTCGATCAGCGCGAGCGCCAGCCGGGATGCGTACACGGGCGCGGGCACTTGCGAGAGCACGTACGGCATCGCGCCGATGTGGTCTTCGTGACCGTGCGTGACAACGAACCCGCGCATTCTGTCGCGGTTGGCGACGAGATAACTGGCGTCGGGGATGACCAAATCGATACCGAGCATGTCCTCGGTGGGGAAAATAGAGCCGCAGTCGACAACGATCAGGTCGTCGCCGCACTCGAATACCGTCATGTTCTTACCGATTTCATCCACGCCGCCCAGGGGGATAATACGAAGTTTTGCGCTATCGTCAAACGACATAGGGAACCTTCCTCCTTCATGCTGCAAAAGCAAGCGGTTTGGCGCTGTATATCGCGTCGGTTGCGCACCGACGTACACATCAGATGAAAACACATCGAAAGATGCGCTTTAAACACCAGTAACACGATCGCAAGCTTTACGTTATCATAGCACAACATGAAGGAAATTGCTATCGGAAAAACAACCAAAGTTTGTAAACATTTTTAAGAGTACATCATGAGATTCGCCTACCTGCGAACGATGCTCAGGTACGCCCGCGCCGTCAGCTTGAAGACCACGAAATACCCCAGCGCGAACAGCACGCACGCGCCCGCCATACAGGCGATCGTCAGCCCGGTATCAAACAGCGCGAACAGCATCAGCATCTTGACGATCATGTTCCCGGCGGCGGCAAGGTGCGCGAACGCGCCGATCAGCGGCAGCAGGAACACCAGCGCCACCTGCCGGTCGATGGTCTTCTTGACCTCGCGCGCGTCCATGCCGACCTTCTGGAGGATGTCGAAGCGCTCGCGGTCGTCAAAGCCTTCGGATACCTGTTTGAAGTAGATGATGAGCACCGTCGCGCACAGGAACAGCACCGTAAAGAAGATGCCTAGGAACAGCAGTCCGCCATATACCTTGAAGCCGTTGCCGCGCTCGATGGAACGCCCGGAAAAGGTGGACAGCCCGTAGCGCTCGCTGTTCATGTTCGACAGCCTGTCCCACAGATCCTTTTCAAACGCGATCAGCGTTTCGGTGTCGCCCTTAGGCTCCATGATGAACACATGCTGCAGGCTGGAGTTGACGTCGGCGTTCATGGTTTCTTTGTAGAAGGCGAATATGTCCGCGCTGTCTTCGCAGGCGATGAACAGCACTTTGGGCGTTGTGTTGAGTTGGTAACTGTTAAGATAGCTTTCCAGCCCCTCGCGGTGTTCGACGCTCGACACCGGCAGTTTGTCCAGCGCGTCCGCCTCGAAATTGGCGATGGCGACATATCCGCCCGGGAATTCCTTGCCCGTGATGGCGCGGTAGCCATCCGCGTTGACAAGGCAGAGCGAAACGTCGTCCATGTTTTCCATGCCATAGGACAGGGACAGCGTTCCGTCCGGCGACAGCGAGACAGAGTTGCTGCGGGCGTCAAAGGAAGCAATGGACGTATCGAAACCGTACTCTTCGGCGGTCGCCGACGCGAGCGCTTCGATTTCGTCTACGTCGCTTTCCGAAAGCCAAGATTTCGTTATCTTCCCGTTTTCGTCGCGCGCGCCCGGGGTGATGAACTGAAACCGCAGCTCGTTATGGAACATTTTCATCAGAATCGCTTCCTGCCCGATGTACAGCGCGCCGCAGGTGGACGCGGTGACGAGCACCATCGTGGACAGGATGCAGATGCTCGCAAGCCCCGCGGCGTTCTGCTTCATGCGCTGCATCATGGAAGACACGGCGATGAAGTTGCGCGGCTTATAGTAGAAGCGCTTGTTCTTTTTAAGCAGGCGCAAAATCAGCTGGCTGCCCGTCACAAACAGCAGGTACGTGCCTGCGATGACCGCGAACACCGCCGCGAAAAAGCCCGCGAGCGCGTTCAGCGGATTTTGTACGGTGATTGCTCCGTAATACGCCACACCAATCAGCGCAAAGCCCGCGATAGCGATGGGCCACGCGAAGCGCAGCTTCTTTTCGCCCATTTTGCGCGCCTTCAGCAGCGACAGCGAATTGGTGCGCAGCACGAAGATCAGATTATACAGCGTGCACAGCACGAACACCAACGAGAACATGATCGCCGTCTTGACGAACGCTTCCGACGGAATGATGAACTCGCTCCCCGCCGCCGCAACGCGCATGGCGGCAAGCAGCGCAAGGAAAATCAGCTTGCCCAGCAGACAGCCGATGCCGATGCCCGCGGCGAGCGAGCCGACAAACGACAAGAGGTTTTCCCATACGACCACGCGCGCCACATGCCGCTTTTCCAGCCCGAGCACGCCGTACAGCCCGAATTCCTTGGCGCGGCGCTTGATGAGGAAGCTGTTGATGTAGAACATGAAAATGAGGATGAGCAGCGACATGATCCACACGCCGATCATCATCATCGATTGCAGCACCGCGCCGTAATCCACATTGGCGATGGAGCGCGTGTAGATGATGGTCATCACCATGAAGTAAATGGCGGTCATCACCGAGGACGCGAGGAAGTGCGGCAGCGTCAAAAGCCTGTTGCGGCGCAGGTTGCCCGCCGCGAGCTTGAGGTAAAAAGTCTTGTTACGCATTGTCCTCACCGCCCGTCAGCGCCGCGAGGTTGGACACGATTTTATCAAAGAACTCCCGGCGCGTCATGCTCCCGCGATAGAAATGCGAGAACAGCTCGCCGTCCTTGATGAACAGCACGCGGGAAGCGTGGCTCGCCGCCTGCGCGTTGTGCGTGACCATGAGGATGGTCTGCCCTTCGAGGTTGATGTTTTCAAAGATTTTGAGCAGGTTTGCCGACGCTTTGGTGTCCAGCGCGCCGGTCGGCTCGTCGGCGAGGATGAGCTTGGGGTTGGTAATCAGTGCGCGCGCGACGGCGGCGCGCTGCTTCTCGCCGCCCGAGGCTTCATAGGGATACTTCTCCAGAAGCGGCGTGATGCCAAGGCTTTCGGCAATCGGCGCGAGGCGCTTTTCCATTTCGGCAAGCGGCGTGCGCGAGAGCACCAGCGGCAATAGGATGTTGTCGCGGATGGAAAAAGTGTCCAGCAGATTGAAGTCCTGAAACACAAACCCGAGGTTCTCGCGGCGGAACGCCGATAGCTCGCGGTCCTTGATGTCCTTGAAATTTTGCCCCTCGAGGATCACGTCGCCCGAGGTGGGCTTGTCCAAGGACGCGATGATGTTGAGCAACGTCGTCTTGCCCGCGCCCGAAGCGCCCATCACGGCGGTGAACTCGCCGCGCGCCACGTCGAACGAAACGTTCTCCAGCGCGACCGACTGCTTGCCGCCCGCGCGCGTGTTGTACACCTTGCCGACATTCTTGACCTGTAACAAATCCATAGCCAATCCCTCCCTTTTACGGGAACATGGTAACACGCGCCAAGCGCGCGCGCCATGCCGCAAACTAACAATTTGAACTTCCAATGTGACAAAAATGTAAGCTGCTTAATCCTCAAGTTTCCGGGGAAAGCGCGCGATGAACCGCGTGCCTTTCCCCCATTCCGATTCGATGGACAGCGAAACGCCCAGCCCGTCCGCGACGCGCCGCGCCATCTGCAAGCCCAGCCCGGTCGCGCGCGGGTCGCGCCTGCCTGCGCCGCCCGTGAATCCGCGGTCAAAGAGCCTCGGCAGGTCTTCCTTGGGCACGCCGCGACCGGTATCGGTAATCACCAGCGCGCCATGCTCGTATAGGATGGTCACGCCGCCCGCGTCTGTATACTTGACGGCGTTGGACAGCGCCTGCTCCAGTATGAACGCCAGCCATTTCTCGTCCGACGGCACGCTCTGCGGCAGATCGCCGATCGTCACGGTCAGTCCTTTATGGATGAAGAACGGCGCGAACTTGCGCACGCACGCGCGCACGACGGGCGCGAGCGCGATATCGTGAATCAGCAGATCGTCCTGCATGACCTCGAGCCGCGCAAATTGCAGCGCCATGTCGGCGTAGCGCTCGACGGAAAAGACCTCCTGCTCGATGACCGCGCGCGCGTCCTCGTCCGGCTGCAGCGCCAGCCGGATGGCGGCAAGCGGCGTTTTCATCTGGTGCACCCACATGGCAAAGTACGCCGACTGCGCCTTGCGTGCGCTGACAAGCGCGCGGCGCGAGTCCTCCCAGTTGCGGTACAGCGCTTCGACGAGCGTCTGATAGTCCGCCTCCAGCGCGTCCGCGGGGCGCGGATAATCCCCCGGCGTTTCCGACAGGTGCTTGCGCAGCGCGGCGAGCGTCTTCCTGCGGCGGCGAAAAGCGATATAGTCGAAAACGACATAGACCAGCAGCGAGCAAAATAGGATCATATCGCCGTAGAGCGCCGGGCGCGCGCTTTCGCCGTAGAGCGCGTGTAAAAGCGGGTACAGCAAAAACGCCGCCAGCATGAACAGCAGCAGCGACAGGCGCTTTTTACAGTACGCTTTCATCATCGATGACATACCCCGCGCCCTTGACCGTGCGAATCACGTCGCCCGCGCCCTCGAGCTTTTTACGCAGGCGGTTGATGTTGACGGTCAGCGTGTTCTCGTCAATAAAAGCGTCGTCGTCCCAGACCTTCAACATAATGCGCTCGCGCGAGACAACGCGGTTTTTCTGCTCCAGCAGCAGGCAGAGTATCCGCCCCTCGGTTTTTGTCAGCGTGACGGATTCCGCGCCGACGCGCGCCACGCCCGCCGCCGGGTCGTAGGACACCCCGCGCGCCATCAGCCTTTGCGGTTCCGCGCCCGCGCGCCGCAGCAGCGCGCGCAGCTTCGCCAGCAGCACGTCGATATCGAAGGGCTTGGCGATATAGTCGTCTCCGCCCATGTTCACGCCGGTCACGATGTCCATGCTCTCCGCGCGCGATGAAATGAACAATATCGGCGCGTCCGTCTGCGCGCGCAGCGTCTGGCACCAGGCAAAGCCGTTGCGCACGGGCAGCGTCACGTCCAGCAAAATCGCGTGCGGCGAAAACGCCGCGCACTCCGCGTCCACGCGCGCGAAATCCTTGGCGGCGAGCGCCTCGTAGCCCCATTCGGTGAGCGTGCGCACAAGCAGCCGCGACAACGTCGCGTCGTCCTCCACGATGAACACCCGTGTCATACTCGCACCTCCACGCGCGTATTGTATCATGAATCCCGGCATCTGTCACGAAGGAGGACGGCGGTTTGCGCAAGCTCATGGCGCTCTTGCTGGTACTTGCGTCGCTCGCAGGCGCGGCGCGCGCAGACGCGCCCGAGGGGCTGTGGGTGCATGTGGACATCGTCTGCAAGTCGCTCACGCTCTATCAGGGAAGCGAGGTCGTCAAGCGGTACGGTATCGCGACCGGCACGTCCAGAACGCCCACGCCCATCGGCGTGTTCCGCATCACGCATCGGTTTTCCACCGAAATGTCGGGCTTCGGCACGCGCTTTCTGGGGCTGAACGTGCCGTGGGGACAGTACGGCATCCACGGCACGAACAAGCCCTATTCAATCGGCTCGAACGCCTCGCACGGCTGCATCCGCATGCTCACGAAGAACGCCGAAGACCTGTACGCGCGCGTGCCCAACGGGACGCTGGTCGTCATCGAGGGCGGTCCGTACGGCGAACTTGACAGTTACCTGCCCACCCTGCGCCCGGGCGACCGTTCCAGCGCCGTGCGCGCCTTCCAGCGGCGTTTGCGGGCAAACGGGTTCTATTCCGGCTCGCTGGACGGCATCTACGGCGCGGGTATGTCGCGCGCCGTGCTCGCGGCGCGAAAAGCGCACGGGCTGAAGAACGCGGACATCGTAGACCAAGCGCTGTATGGCGCGCTGGGGGTGACGCTCTTTGAATGAGGCGATAGACCTGACGAATTTGCTCGCCTGCCTGCCGCCGTGGCTGCAGGGCGAACTCAAAAACGCGCCGCTGGGCGACGCGAGAGAGATACGTCTGCGCGCTGGTTTCCCCTGCCGCCTGCGGCTGCTGGGCGATGAATGGCAGGGCGAGCGCGCGCTCAACCAGCGCGAGTTGTCCGCCAGCGCGCAGGCGCTTTCGGGTTACACGCTGCGCACGCGCCCCGAGCACACGCGCATGGGCTTTTGCACGCTCTCGGGCGGGCACAGGATGGGGCTTTGCGGCAGGGTGTCAGACGGCGAAGTCTGCGAACTGGGCAGCGTGTGCATCCGCGTGGCGCGGCAGATTCCCGGCTGCGCGGACGGCGTGATGGCGGCGATAACGGACGGCGGGCGCGTCAAAAGCGCGCTCATCACGGGCGCGCCGGGGTCGGGCAAAACCACGCTGCTGCGCGATATCGCGCGGCAATTGTCAGGCGGCGGCTATCAGGTGTGCGTCGCGGACGAGCGCGGGGAGATCGCCGCATGCGCGCGCGGCGTGCCGCAATTGGACGTGGGCGCGCGCGCCGACGTGCTCGACGGCTGCCATAAGACGCGCGCCATGCTCTGGCTCATCCGCGCCATGTGCCCCGACGTATTGCTGACGGACGAACTGGGCGGCGAGGAGGACGCGCGCGCCGTCCGAAAGGCCATTGCCTGCGGTATCCCAGTCATCGCCACGGCGCACGACGCGCGCCTTGCCAAAGCCCCGTTCGAGCGCGCCATCCGCCTGACGGCGCCCGGAGAACCGCCGCGTTTGACGGCGATTCCGGGCGCGGCGTGAGCACGCTGCCCTACGCGCTTGCCGCCGCTTGCGCGTGCGCGCTGCTCGGGTTGTCCGCCGGAAAACGGCTGCGCGAACGAGCCTGCGCGCTGGCGAACTGGGAACGGGCGATTTCCGCGCTGTCCGCGTCGCTGTCCTGCTCGCGCGCCGCGCTGCATTACGCGTTGACGACCGCCGGGCTGGAAAGCATGGCGCGCGCGCTCGAAGGCGACCCGTGCGGCGGCGCGCTCGGCGCGTTCCGCGCGCTCGACGCGCAATTGCTCCCGCCCCTTGCGCGCGAGGCGCTCGAGGCGGCGTTTTCTTCGCTGGACACGGACACCCTGCAAGAACAGATCTCCGCCCTCGCACATGCGCGCAAGCGGCTGGAAGCGCTGCGGCAGGAAGCGGAGCGCAAAGCGAGCGTGGACGGGCGGCTGTACCGCCAGCTTGGGTGTCTCGCCGCCGTTGCGGCGCTGATATTGCTGATATAGGAGCGTATGGATGTTCATACAACCGTTGTTGCAAATCGCGGGCATCGGGCTGCTGGTGACCATCGTCAGCCAAATCCTGACGCGCGCCGGGCGTGAGGACATGGCGACGCTCGCCGCCATCGCGGGGCTTGCCATCGTGCTGATGCTGGTGTTGTCGCTGCTGTCCGAGCTGTTTGGCACGGTGCAGAGCATCTTCCAGCTATACTGATATGCAGGAAGCGCTTCGGCTGGCGGCGTTCGCGGTCATCGCGGCGCTCTTGACGCTGACCGTGCGCGCCTCGCGCCCCGAAGCGGGCACGATGGTCGCGCTCGCGGCGGGCGCGATGCTGCTGGTGGCGGCGGTATCGCGGCTGTCGGAGGCGGCGCAGGCGTTATCCGGCATGGCGGACAGGCTTTCGGCGGACGCCGATACCGTCAAGACGCTCATGAAGCTGCTGGGCATCGCGTATTTGACGGAGTTCGCCGCGCAGGCGTGTCGGGACGCGGGTGAAACGGGCATTGCCGCCAAGACCGAACTGTGCGGAAAATGCGCGCTGTTTTTGCTCTCGCTGCCGCTGCTGGAGAACGTGGCGACCCTCGCCGCGTCGCTGTCGCCATGAAAAAAACGGTCTTTCTGCTGCTCCTGCTGCTTATCCTGACGGGGTTTGCGCGCGCCGAAGCGCTCGACGAGGCGATCTCGGCGCTCGATTTGTCGGAGCTGGAGGGCGTTTTGCAGACGGACACGCTACGCGAAGACATCCTCGCGCTCGCGCGCGGCGAGAAGGTGTACGACGCGCAGGAATTGCTCGATTGGCTGCTTGGCACGCTGCTGGGCTGCGTGCGCGGCAGCGTCTGGCGCTTTTCGCGGCTGCTGGTGCCCGCCGTGCTCTGCGGCGTGGCGGGCAGCATGCGCGCCTCGTTCTCCCGCGCCTCGCTCGCGGAGATGGCACAGATCGCATGCTTCATCATGATGGCGTCGTTCATGGCGATGGACTTGCGCGAGCACGCCAAGCTCGCGAGCGAAGCGATATCGCGCATGTCCGACCTCATGCAGGCGCTGTATCCGCTGCTATTAACGCTGCTGGCGGCGGTCGGCGGCGCGGCGGGCGCGGGCTTGCTCCGTCCCGCGACGGCCGCCGCCTCGGGCGGCATGACCGCCATCGTGGACACCTGCGTGCTGCCGCTCGCGCTGGCGGCAGGGGTCGTGACGCTGCTTTCCAGCCTGTCGGACTCCGTGCGCGTCGGGCGCTTGGCGAAGCTGTTTCGGACGCTCGGGGCGTGGGTGCTGGGCGCGGCGTTCACGGTGTTCGTGAGCGTCACGTCGATTCAGGGGCTTTCGGCGGCGGTCGCGGACGGGGTGTCCATCCGCACGGCGCGCTACGCGGTCGATAACATGGTGCCCGTCATCGGCGGCATGTTTTCCGACACCATGGACGCGCTGGTCGGCGCTTCGTTATTGGTGAAAAACGCGCTCGGCGTGACGGGACTGATGGCGATGGCATTCGTCGCGATCGCGCCCATGGCGCAGACGCTCGGCGGCGTGCTGATCTACCGCGCGTCGGCGGCGCTGCTCGAGCCCGTCGCGGAAACGCGCGCCGCCGATATGGCGCAGTCCTTCTCCGACGTGCTGATGCTGTTGTTCCTCATACAGCTTGCCGTCGCCGCCATGTTCCTGCTGCTCGCGGCGCAAATGCTGGCGATGGGCAATCTGACCGTGATGATGAGGTGACCTGTGCGAGCCTTTTTGCAAGAACTGACCGGGTTGTGCCTGCTCAAGACCGCCGTCGATCTGCTGCTCCCCGCGAGCGCCGTGCGCAGGATCGCGCGGCTTACGACCGGGCTGCTGGTGACGGGGCGGCTGCTGCTGGCGCTGCGCGACCTGCTGGAAGGCGGTTTGCTGTGAGCGCGCTTTTGACGCGGCTCAAAGCCGTCAAGCCCGCGTGGTGGCTGTCGCTCGCGCTGGTATTGTGCGTGCTCGCGTGCGTGCTGCCCGGGAGCGAAAACGCGGATATCAGCGAGATCGAGCGCGCGCTCTCGCGCATACAGGGCGCGGGCGCGGTGCGCGTGGTCGTGCAGTACGCGCAGGAATCGGGCGGTTTTGGCGCGAGCGGCGCGAAAACGCCGCAGGGCGCGGTCGTCGTCGCCGAAGGCGCGGGCGACATGGAAGTGCGCCTGATGCTGCTGCGCGCGGCTCAATCGCTGCTCGGGCTGCCGCTTTCGCGCATCGAGGTGTTCCCGATGGAGGAGTTGCCATGAAGCTGACCGGAAGCGCCGTCAAAAACGCGGTCGTCGTGGTGTTCGTGCTGCTGGCGGTCTGCGCGTATTACTTGATCGAATACCAGAAATCGCCGAACCTCGCCGCGAGCGCGCCCGTGCCCGCGCCTGTCGCGACGGTGCAGGCGTCGCCGGTCGCGGCGTTCCGCATCCGCCGCGAGCAGACGCGCGCGCAGGAAACAAACATGCTGCTGGCGCTCGTTGAAAATGAACTCGCCGCCGAAGGCACGCGCGCGCTGGCGCAGGAATTGCTGCTGGCGGCCGCCCAGAACGCCGAGCGCGAACTGCTGCTGGAGGGCGCGATCGCCGCTATGGGTCTGGACGCGGTGTGCGCCGTGCGCGACGGCTCCGTGGTCTTGTTCACGCAAAAAACGCTCTCGGAACAGGAAGCCGCGCGCCTCGTCTTTCTGGCAGGCGAGCACGCGGACGCACGTCCCGAGAACGTCAAAATCTTCGAGTAGCTATTCTTCCGAGAAATCCGGCTCAGGCGGCGGCAACCCGTCCAGCACCATCAGCAGCGCGTCCTCGCCGTTGTCCTCGTAATACTTCTTGCGCACGCCGACCTTGACAAACCCCAGCGAACGGTACAGCGCCTGCGCGGCGGCGTTGGAAACGCGCACCTCGAGCGTCATGTAGCGCACGCCGAGGTTGGCGGCGTATTGAATCAGCGCCCGCGTCAGCGCCCTGCCGACGCCTTGCCCGCGCGCGTCCTCGCGCACAGCGATGTTCGTGACATGCCCTTCGTCAAGCACCATCCACGCGCCCGCGAAGCCGATCATGCCGCGCGTATCCTCGGCGACGAGGTATCGCGCGCAGACGTTCTCGGTCATTTCCTGCACGAACGCGTCTCTGCTCCACGGGCGCGCGAATGTCGCGCGCTCGATGCCGTGCACACCGTCCACATCGTCCAGCGTCATGCGCCGGATATTTACATCATTCATGCGAAAGCGCCGCCTGACGCGCGCGCTCGGCTTGCGGCGCGCGCAAATAGAGGGGCTTGAGCGCGAGGTAATCGCCCGCAAGAGGCGCGTACTTTTGCGCCAGCAGCGCCGCCGCGCCGGGTCGAACGGTGCGCAGCAGCGCGCCGCCCGCTATGAACCCAGCTTGCTTGATGGCTTCCTCATGCTTTTGCACGCCGTCGCCCACAAACAGTGCGGGCTGCCCCAGCGCACATACGTTTTGCAGGAATTCCGTCATCGGCAGCGCGTTATCTAGTAAAACGCGCTCCCCATGCAGGAACGCCGCCGCGTACACCTGCCCGGCGCGCGCGTCCTGTATGGCGCAGACCAGCCCGTCAAAGTGCGGCGCGCCCGCCGCCAGCGCCTCAAGCGCGTTCACGCCGAGACACGGCTTGTTGCGCGCGTGCGCCATCGCTTTGATCATCGTTACGCCGATGCGCACGCCGGTGAACGACCCCGGCCCCGCGACGGCGGCGAACAGATCAATGTCTTCCATGGAAAACCCGGCGTGCGCGAGCGCTTCCTCCGCCAACGGCAGGATGCTCTCGGAGTGCGTGCGCCCGTTGACGCACGAAACCTCGCAGCGCAATACGCCGTCCTGCATGAGCGCAGCGCCGGCGGAGGGTCCCGAGGTGTCCAACAGCAATATCAGCAAACGGTATTCTCCGCCTCTCCAAACGAAATCAAAGCATCCTGACGCTGATGTCCCGCGAACCGTCCGCCAGCGGTCTGATGACGACCTCGCGCACATGATCCGCGGGAATCACCTCGGGCGCGCGCTCGTGCCATTCGATGAGCGCCACGCAGTCGCCGCCGATGTACTCGTCCAGCCCAAGCTCGTATAGCTCATCCGCCGTCTCAATCCGGTATAAATCGAAATGATACAGCGGCAGCGCGCCCTCATAGGCGTTCATGATGGTAAACGTCGGGCTTGGCACAGCGCCCGCAATGCCAAGCCCGCGCGCGATGCCGCGCGCCAGTTCGCTCTTTCCCGCGCCCATATCGCCGGAAAGCAACACAACGTCGCCCGCGCGCAAAGACGCGGCGAGCGTTTCGCCGAACGCGCGCGTTTCCAACGCGCTGTGCGAGATCATGCGCGTCCCGTCACTTCAGGGACTGCAGCACTTCGTCGATGGTCTTGCCGCTTGCCTTGAGCGCTTCGGCAAGCTCGGCGATGCGCGCTTTCTCGGCTGCGCCAGCCTTGCGCGGCGAAGCCTTCTTCTCGGGCTTGGGGGCGGCGAGCTTTTCTTTGTATGAAAGCGCCGTCGCCAGCATCTTCTCGCTCTTGCCAAGCGCCGTTTTGCGCTCGTCGAGCTTCTTCTCGGTCTTTTCAATCAGCGCCTTGCGGTCTGCGTTGAGGTTTTCGAGCCGCGCGATCTTTTTATCGATCATCGCCATGCGCTCATCCTTGCTGGGATAGGGCTTTCTTGCTTTCTTGATATCTTCCTTTTTGGCGGGAACAGTTTCTTTATTGACCTTTTGCTTTTTCGCGGCAGCCATCTTTGAAAACCTCCAATACATATGATAGTGCACATTATACGACACATCATTGCAAATTGCAATCATATTCATATCATTCGTTATCACTTTCTGAAAAATCTCCGTTTTGTTTGAAGAAAGCATTGCCCGAAAGAGAGGTTTGCGGTATAATGACCCGTATCGACGCTTTGAAGGGAGTGCCCGCGCATGGTGAAAGCCAAGGGATTCATCGAGGAGCTTGCGCTGACCGAGCTTTCTCCGTCCACCCGCGAGGAATGGCCGGTGGAATCCGCCGACCTCAACCGCCCGGGGCTGCAGTTCGCGGGCTATTACGAATACTTCGCCTTCGAGCGCCCACAGGTCATCGGCAAGGTCGAGATGACCTACCTCGAATCGCTGGACGACAAAACGCGCAGGGACAGGCTCGCGGCGTTCTTTGAGTACCCCATCCCCTGCGTCGTCATCTGCCGGGGCATGCAGCCGCCGGAGGAGATGCTCGAGCTCGCGCTGCAAAAGGATGTGGGCGTGTACCAGTCCGACTGCATCACCACGCGCTTTTTCATCAACGCCATCAACTACCTTGGCCGCTGCCTCGCGCCGCGCCTGACGCTGCACGGCGTGCTGGTGGACGTGTACGGCGTGGGCGTCCTTTTGACGGGCGAAAGCGGCGTTGGCAAAAGCGAGGCGGCGCTCGAGCTTGTCAAACGCGGGCATCAGTTGGTCGCCGACGACGTGGTGGACGTGTGCCGCGTGACCGATAATCGCCTGACCGGCGAATCACCCGAGACGATTCGGCATTTCATGGAGATTCGCGGCATCGGCATCATTGACATCAAGGCGATGTACGGTATCGGCTCGGTATTGATGCAGAAAACCATCGACATGGTCATCCATCTGGAGGCTTGGAAGGAAAAGAAGGATTACGACCGACTGGGGCTGAACGAGGAGTACACGCAGATCATGGACGTGAAGCTGCCGCAGCTTGTCCTTCCGGTCAAGCCCGGGCGCAATTTGGCGATCATCATCGAGGTCGCGGCGCGCAACCACAGCCTCAAAAGCGTCGGGTATTCCGCGGCGCGCGAGATCGACCGCCGCTTCAACGAAATGATGCGCGGCGCAAGCGCCGACGCATAACCTATATACGGGAGTGAAACAGAGCATGGTCTATATTGGCGTGGATCTTGGCGGAACGAACATCGCCGTCGGCGCGGTGGACGCGCAAGGGCGCATTCTGGCGCAGGCGGAATGCCCGACGAACGTGTCCAGACCCTATCAGCAGATCGTCGCGGACATGGCGGACTGCGCGCGTCGCGCGCTCGCGAAAATCGGCATGACGGAGAGCGATATCGCGGCAATCGGCGTGGGCATCCCGGGCGTGGCGGATCAGCAAACGGGCGTGGTCGTGTTCTGCACGAACCTCGCTTGGCACGACGTTCCGCTGCGTGAGGAACTGCAAAAGCATATCGACAAGCCCGTGTTCATCGATAACGATGCGACGGTCGCGGGCTACGCCGAGAGCGTGTCGGGCGTGAGCAAGGGCTTGAAAAGCAGCGTGTTTCTGACGCTGGGTACGGGGCTTGGCGCGGGCATCGTCATCGGCGGCAAGCCTTGGTCGGGCGCGCACGGCGTCGCCAGCGAGCTGGGGCACATGACGCTGGAGCTCGACGGCGTGCCCTGCACCTGCGGCAACGATGGCTGCGCCGAGCGCTATTGCTCGGCGACGGCGCTCATCCGCATGGCGCAGGACGCCTGCCGCGAGCACCCCGACTGCGACATTTTACGCCGCTGCGGAGGCGACAAATCGCGTATCAACGCCAAAGCGGTGATCGACAGCGCGCGCGAGGGCGACGATATCGCGCTGCGGCTGTTTCACCGCTACACCAAGTATCTGGCGATCATGGTCAACAATATCACCGCCTTTCTCGACCCGGAAATGGTCGTGCTGGGCGGCGGCGTGAGCCGCGCGGGCGCGTTTTTGCTTGACGCCGTGCGTGAAAAGCTGCCGCGTTACCTGATGTACAAAACGCTGCCCAGCCCGCGCGTGGAACTGGCGGTGCTCGGAAATGAAGCGGGCATCATCGGCGCGGCGATGCTGGGGAAAGAATAATGGCAGAGCATTTTTTAGGAGGGGATACCGTTGAACGATACGACCATCAAGCAATTATACAGAGAAACGCCGCAGGACGGCGCGGAGATCACGGTTTCCGGCTGGGTACGCACGGTGCGCGCGGGCAAGGCGTTCGCGTTCATTGAGCTAAACGACGGCAGCTTTTTCAAGAACCTGCAAATCGTCTGCGAAGACGGCATGGCGGAATTCTCGGACGTCACCAAGATCACGCTCGGCAGCGCTCTTTCCGTGACGGGCAAGCTGGCGCTCACGCCCGGCATGCAGCAGCCGTTCGAGCTCAAAGCCGACAAGGTTGAGGTGCTGGGCATGTGCGCGCCCGAGTACCCGCTGCAAAAGAAGCGGCACTCGTTTGAATTCCTGCGCGCGCAGGCGCACCTTCGCCCGCGCACGAACACCTTCTCGGCGGTCTTCCGCATCCGCTCCATCGCGGCGCAATCGCTGCACGCCTACTTTGCTTCGCGGAATTTCGTCTATGTGCACACGCCGATCATCACGACGAGCGATTGCGAGGGCGCGGGCGAAATGTTCCGCGTGACGACGCTGGACATGCAGAATCCCCCGCGCGACAAGGACGGGCGCGTGCTGGAAAGCGAGGATTTCTTCGGCAAGCCCGCGAGCCTCACGGTGTCGGGGCAGCTCAACGTCGAGTGCTATTGCATGGCGCTGCGCAACGTCTACACCTTCGGGCCGACGTTCCGCGCCGAAAAGAGCTATACGCCCAGGCATGCGGCGGAGTTCTGGATGATCGAGCCGGAAATCGCCTTTGCCGACCTGTTTGACGACATGGATCTGGCGGAGGACATGCTCAAAACGGTCGTCGCCGACGTGCTCGAGAAAGCGCCCGAGGAATTCGCGTTCCTCAACAGCTTCGTAGACAAGGGTCTGCTGGAGAGGCTCGGTAAAATCGCGTCGGGCGAGCCGTTCGCGCGCGTTTCATACACCGACGCCATCGACATCCTGCTCAAAGCGGACAAGAAGTTTGAGTTCCCCGTGCGCTGGGGCATGGACATCCAGACCGAGCACGAGCGCTACCTCGCCGAAAAGCATTTCGGCGGTCCGGTCTGCGTTTATAACTATCCCAAGGACATCAAGGCGTTCTACATGCGCATGAACGACGACGGCAAGACCGTCGCGGCGACCGATCTGCTCGTGCCGGGCATCGGCGAGCTGATTGGCGCGAGCCAGCGCGAGGAACGGCTGGACAGGCTGCTGGAGCGCATCAAAGAGCTTGGCTTGCCCGAGGAAGCGTACTGGTGGTATCTGGAGCTGCGCAAGTTCGGCACCGTCAAGCACGCGGGCTTCGGCCTTGGGTTTGAGCGCTTCATCATGTATCTCACGGGCATCCAGAACATCCGCGACGTGCTGCCCTTCCCCCGCACGACCGGGAGCGCGGATTTTTAAGGAGGATGCCGACATGAATATCATGGTCGTGGGCGGCGGCGGGCGCGAGCACGCGCTTGTCAAGGCACTGAAGAATGATGCGCGCGTGGAGGCGCTCTACGCGCTTCCCGGCAACGGCGGCATCGCCCAAGATGCCGTTTGCGTCCCCGTCCCGGCGACCGATATCGCACAATTGGTGGCCTTCGCGCGCGCGAAGGCCATTGATTTTGCGGTCGTCGCGCCGGATGATCCGCTGGTGCTGGGCGCGGTGGACGCACTGGAGGCGGCGGGGGTTCGCTGCTTCGGTCCAAGTAAAGCTGCCGCGCGCATCGAAGGCAGCAAGGTGTTTTCCAAGCAATTCATGAAGGACAACGGCATCCCGACGGCGGCGTACGAAGTGTTTGACGACGCGGACGCGGCGTGTCGGTATCTGGAACGCCAGCGCTTCCCCATCGTCGTCAAGGCGGACGGGCTGGCGCTGGGAAAAGGCGCGATTGTCGCCGCGACCTTGGAGGAAGCCAAAACCGCCGTGCGCGATATGCTGGTTTCGGGCGTGTTCGGGGAAAGCGGGCGGCGCGTGGTCATCGAAGAATACCTGACGGGACCCGAGGTGACGGTGCTC
>CAZEIC010000028.1:29316-31110 GCA_964512175.1 uncultured Oscillospiraceae bacterium
GTTTACGGACGGCAAAACGTTCGTCCCGATGGTCTCCTCGATGGATCACAAGCGCGCGCTCGACGGCGACCGTGGGCTGAACACAGGCGGTATGGGCGTGATCGCGCCGAACCCTTTCTATACAAAAGAGATCGCCGCGCGCTGCATGCGCGAAATCTACGAGCCGACGGTGCGCACCCTGCGCGACATGGGCTGTCCGTTTAAGGGCTGCCTGTACGTCGGGCTGATGCTCACACCGGACGGTCCCAAGGTCATCGAGTACAACTGCCGCTTTGGCGACCCCGAAGCGCAGACCGTTCTGCCGCTGCTGGAAACGAACCTGTTGGATATCCTGCTGGCGATTCGCGAGGAACGGCTTTCGGACATTGCGGTGCAGTTTTCCGATAAGGCGTGTTGCTGTCTGATGCTCGTGTCGGGCGGCTACCCGGAGAAGTATCAAAAAGGCTATCCGATTCATATAGGCGAGTTGCCGGGCAATGTGACGGTCTACCACAGCGGCACGGCACTGGGCGATAACGGCGCTGCCGTCACCAGCGGCGGGCGCGTGCTGGGGCTGTCCGCCGTGTCGGATACGCTGGAAAGCGCGGTGTCTCTGGCGTATAGCGCCGCGCAAAACGTTTCGTTTCAGGACATGCACTACAGAAAAGACATCGGCAAGCGCGCGATGGAGGCGTTATGAGCAAGGTATACAGGATCTATGTGGAAAAGCGCGAGAATCTGGAGGCGGCGGCGCTGCTGTCCGATTTGCGGGGCTTCGCGGGCATTCGCGGGCTGACGGGGCTTCGGCTCGTCAATCGGTATGATATCCAGAACATATCCGAGGAAGCGCTCGCGCTGTGCGTGCCGACAGTTTTTTCCGAGCCGCCGCTGGACGATGTGTACACGGCGCTGCCCGCGCACGACGGCGCGGTGTTCGCGATGGAGTCGCTGCCCGGGCAGTTTGACCAGCGCGCGGACTCGGCGGCGCAGTGCGTTCAGCTTGCCACGCAGGGCGAGCGCCCGCTGGTGCGCTGCGCGCGGGTATACCTGCTGTCGGGAAATCTGACGGAGGACGAGCTTGCCGCCGTCAAGCGATATGTCGTCAACCCTGTGGAATGCCGCGAAGCGTCGCTGGATATGCCCGAGACGCTCACGCTCTCGCAGGAAGCGCCCGAGGCGGTCGCGACGCTGGACGGCTTTCTGACGCTCGACGAAAGCGGGCTTCAGGCAATGCTGACGGAATACGGCTTGGCGATGGACGTTTTCGACCTTGCGTTCTGCCAGCAATATTTCCAATCGGAGCGCCGCGCGCCGACCATGACCGAGCTGCGCATGATTGACACCTATTGGTCGGATCATTGCCGGCATACGACGTTCCTCACGCGCCTTGAAAATGTGACGTTCAACGACGAACAAGCGCAAAAGACATACGAGCGCTATTTGCAGATGCGCGCCGCGCTGGGCGTGAAAAAGCCCGTCACGCTGATGGATCTGGCGACCATCGGCGCAAAGTATATCCATTCCCCGGCGGTGGACGTGTCCGACGAAATCAACGCCTGCACGGTGCGCGCGACCATCGACGTGGACGGCAGGGACGAGGAATGGCTGCTGCTGTTCAAGAACGAAACGCACAACCACCCCACCGAAATCGAGCCGTTTGGCGGCGCGGCGACGTGCATCGGCGGCGCGATTCGCGACCCGCTGTCCGGGCGTGCGTATGTGTATCAGGCGATGCGCGTCACCGGCGCGGCGGATCCCAGACCGGGACGCTCGCCGGAGATCAAGGGAAAACTGCCACAGCGAAGGATAGTGACC
>CAZEIC010000029.1:0-30271 GCA_964512175.1 uncultured Oscillospiraceae bacterium
ATTCATCGCGAGAGGGGAGTTTTCTACAATTATTTCGGGCACGGACAGCCCGAGGTTACCAAGGATATCCTTGCGGTAAAACAGCACCGGGAAGCTCATCTGGTCGGGCAGCGCGAAGCAGCCGTCCTGAAAATAGAAGGATTCCATCGCGGCGGGCAAAAACTGCGCCGCAATCTCGTCATAATCGGAGAACTGCTTCAAATCGAGCGCCGCGCCGCGGAACGCGAAGTTGACGGGCGCGGTATTGCTGATTTGCAAGGCGATATCCGGCCCGTTGCCCGTGAACGTCGAGGGCAGAAGCACGTCGGCGTTGATGAGCCGCAGGTTGACACGCACGCCCGTTTCGCTTTCAAAGCTCTCGTTGATCAGCCTGCGGATGACCTCGAACTGGTCGCGCCCGGTGGACAGCCACACGTCGATGGTCTTTTGCTCGCCCGTCAGGCTGGAATCGGCGACGTTGTAGTCGTTGGTGAACGACCCGGCGAACGCCGACAGCGTGTGCCCCAGCATCTGGAATATATTTCCATCTGCTTGGATCTCGGGCAATTCCTTGCCCGCCAGCAGGATATAGTCGATTTTCATGGGCTGGTTCTTGAAGTCCAGCACCGATTTGCCCATCGCGGTGATGCACTCCTTGAACGCCGACAGGCGGCGCGTCCACTGTTCCTCGCTGCCCGTCAGTTCGTCCATCATGGACAAAAGCCTTGTCAGCGCGGCGGTGCGCTCGCTGCCCGAGCCGGTCAGCGCCGTCATGCGCGCGAGGATGTCGCGCACTTCTTCCTTATAAAGAAGGATATCGTCCTTCAGCGTCGGGATGCGCGTAAAGAGCTGATAGCTCTGGTAGACGTTGGGCACAGTGCCCGTGATGGCGATGATGGAACGATACACGGCGTTGAGCCGCGCGGTCGTTTCCTCGATGTCCTCGAGGATCGCGCCCATTTCGCCGAGCGCGACCTCCAGCGCGATGCGGTTCGCGCCTTCGTTCAGATAGAACCAGTAATCGCAGACCGCCTCGCGGTCGTCCGTCGGGTCTTTGCGGTTTTCCTGCAAAGGCTTCAGCTGGAACGCGCTGGAATAGTAAAACCGCAGATCGGCAGCCTCGGCGAACGGGATCTCGCCGTTGACCGACAGGCTGCGCGTGGCGTACAGCCCGCGCAGATCGCTCTGCTTGAAGCGCAGCACGATGCGGTACAGCCCCGCCTTGGGCGCGTCAACGTCCCACGCGATCCACTCGCCCGGCTCGTTCCACGCGGTGTCGCCGATGCAGTTGAGCGTGATATAGGACGGATGATACGGCTCGGACAGGGGCGACGTGCGGTCGTTGACGGGATAAAAGCTGGGCCCCGATTTGAGCGCCGCGTCCTCCGCTTGAATCTTGACAGGCGCGATATCGGCGTATTCCGCGCCGCTTTCGAGCTTGGCGGCGAGGTAATCCGCATACGGCGCGAGCCTTTGCGGCGGGGCGAGCGTGATGGTATCCAGCACCATGCCCTCGGCAAGCGAGGTCAGCCGCAGGGTGTTTTCCCCCGCGCGCAGGAAAAAGGACAGCGGCCCCGTCACATACCCCTGCGCGTCGCGCAGCGCGGTCTCGCGCCACTCGGGCGTCTGCACCTGCGAGGGAAACGGCTGGTTGCCCTGATAATCCTTATAGCGCCTGCTTTCGTCGTTCCACATGCGCGACAGCGCGAGCTCGCCCGCCTCGTCAAACGGCGTTTCGCCGTTGACCGACAGCGAGCGCAGGATGTCCCCGCCGCTGCCATCGCCCGGGAAATACCGCAGACGAAGCTCATAGAGCGCGTCCTCGGGCACGGAAACGGCATACTCCACCCAGCCGCGCTCGCCGGTCGAAAGCGTGCCGTCGGGCAGCACCGCCGCGTCCGCCATGTCGGCGGCTGCGTACTCCGCCGCGCGCAGCACGATCGCCTCCGAAGCGCCTTTCGCGCCGTCATGCGCGGCAAGGTACGCGTCGTACCCCTCCGCGAGGGCATACGACCAAAAGAGACAGATCAACAGCATGACCAGCCCGCCGACAAGACGCTTCAACATACCATCTCCTCCGTCCCTTCGCTGTCTCCCGAATCAATGCGCGGGACGGTCTTGACGACCGTCCCGCTTGGTTACATTGTTACAAGACTTACTTGATGTACCCCGCGTCGCGGAAGCTCGCCTCGATTTCGGGCGCGGCGGCTTCGAAGGTGGCGCGGATGGCGGTGCCATCGTCAAAGGGCTTGCGGGTCAGACCGTAGATCGTGACCTCGCCGCCGTAGCTATTGCCAAGACCGGCGTTCTGCAGGTTGGCGATGGGGTTGAACTTGGTGTGCATACGCACCCAGCTATGCAGCTCGGCGGAGAGTTCGTCCGCGAAGAAGGATTCCGGCTCGATGACGTAGTCTTCGGCGGCCATCGCCTTGATGTTTTCTTTTTCTTCGTCGTCCCAGATCAGGTCGTACAGCAGGTTGACCAGCGCGCGGTTGACATAGTCGGCTTCCATGCCCGGGAAGTCCACTTCAGCGCCCGCGAGCACAGCGCCCGAGAGACCCAGGTCATAGTAAGAGCCGAAGCTGTTCTCCAGCGAGGTGTAGTCGCCCTCGACGGTCAGTTTCGCGCCGCTGCCCCACGGATACGGCACAAAGCCCCAGTCCAGACCGTTGGTGTTCAGACCGCCCATCTGCCAGCCGGCACGGTGGGTCATGGCGACTTCGACGCCAGCGTCAAACGTCGCGGCGGGGGTTCCCCAGTAATCGGCTTCGCCCGCTTCGCTGCGGTTCACGGGGCGCACCAGACCGCCGGCGATCATCTTCTCGAGCAGCTCGAAAGTCTCGATGTATTCGTCGCTCGTCAGGCCCAGCGTGAAGTCGGTATGCACCGCCATCTGACCGCCGTTGGCGGGAGGCGCGAAGATGCCCCAGTAGTTCGGGTCGATGAAGAAGGAGTACGTGCCCTCGGGCAGCTTGCCCTGCAGCTCGGTCATGTAGGCGAAGAAGGAGTCATAGTCCCACTTGCCCATCGCGAACATTTCGCCGGGGTCGTATTCCATGCCGGCTTCTTCGATCATCGCGCGGTTGAAGACCAGTCCTTCGGGGCTGGGATAACCGGTGATGAAGCCGTAGCGGGCTTCGCCGACCATGCCGGCGTCCTTGAACATCTCGGGGATCTCCAGCTCGGAGATGCCGTTGCTGATGTCCGCGAGCGCGCCGTTGGCGGCAAGGTTCATGACCCACATGGAGGAGAGGTTGTTCGTCACGTGCCACGCGGGCGCGCCGCCGGACACGGACAGGATCCACTCGGCGGGCATATCGTCCCACTCGGAGGTGGAGGTGTAGAACTCGAAGTCGCAGTTGTAGGCTTCCTTGATCGCCTCATAACGCGGCAGCCACGTGGCTTTGTCCACGTCGGTCACGTCTTCGGCGTAGGGGTTGACATTGTCCCACAGACGCAGCTTGACGGTGTTGCCCTGAAGATCGTACTTCTTCTCGTTGAGGGCATACGCGGGCGCGGCAAGGCTCATGACCATTGCGAGCGCCAGTACCAGGACCAGCAGTTTCTTCATGTCGGAGTCCTCCTTCATTATTGCTAAGGCCTTGTGGGGCCTATTGCACGGGTGGAAAACGAGCCTTCAAGCGGCAACATCAACGATTAACGCATTGCGCAACCATATACTATCAATACGTTTCCGTTTTGTCAATATGCTATTTGCCATTTTGTGAAAAAATTCTCACGCGTCGGAAATCATCCATAATATAAGGAAATATCTATACCGGAATCGACAAACAGCGGAAACCCAATGTTTCCAATACCGCGCAACATGCGGCAACGCACCGTTAATCTTTCTGCTTGACAAACCGACCTTTATCCTATATTCTATAGCCATCATATGCTTGGAGGACGCAACGCATGAACATCGGGTTAAGCTCGTATTCTCTCGACCGCGAGATCGCCTCGGGGCGCATGACGCTCGGGGAAGCCGTCGATTGGGCGGCAAAGCAGGGCGCGGCGTGCATGGAGCTGGTGCCCTTCGCCTTCCGGTTCGACGACGAAACGACGGGCAAAATAGACGAGAGCGCGGTCGCGCGCGTGAAAAAGCAAGCCGCCGACGCGGGCGTGCGCCTGTGCAACTATTCCGTGCTCGCGGACTTCTGCCGCGAGGGCGAGGCGCTGGAGCGCGAGATCGCGCGCGTGTGCCATGAGGTAGACATCGCCGCGGCGCTCGGGCTGGACAGGATGCGCCACGACGTGTGCGCCTTCCGCCGCCCGCAGGCGCAAAACACGCTCGCCGACTTCGAGCGTTGGCTGCCCGTCATGGCGGACGCCGCCGCGCGCGTGTGCGCGCACGGCAAAAAACAGGGCGTGCGCACGCTGATTGAGAACCACGGCTTCTTCGCCAACGGCTGCGACCGCGTGCAGCGCGTGCTCGCCGCGGTGGGCGACGACAACTACGGCTTGCTGCTGGACACGGGCAACATCGTCTGCGTGGACGAGGACGCGGCGGTCGCGGCGGCGACGCTCGCGCCCGTCACGCGCATGGTGCACCTCAAAGACTTCTACATCCGCTCGCGCGACCCGGGCGACAGCACGCAGTTTGACTGCGCCGGAAGCTGGTTCCGCTCGCGCGGCGGCAAATACCTGCGCGGCGCGATCCTCGCGCAGGGCGATCTGGACATCCCCGCCGTGCTCGGCGCGCTCAAGCGCGCGGGCTATGACGGCGACATCGTCATCGAGTTCGAGGGCTTGGAGGACGCGCGCTACGCCAGCGCCGTGGGCATGCAGAACGCCCGCAGGCTCTGGGACGAAGCGTGAGCCGTCCGCCGCAATAAAGAAAGGAAGCAGCATTATGTCGTCCTACGTCATCCGCAAATCCCCGGGGGACACCGCATGGTTCCGCGCCGCGCGCTTTGGCATGTTCGTGCACTGGGGGCTGTACGCGCTGCCCGCGCGCCACGAGTGGGTCAAGTGCCACGAGCGCACGCCCGAAGCGGAGTACGACCGCTATTTCGAGCGTTTCGACCCCGACCTCTACGACCCCGCGCAGTGGGCGAAGGCGGCGAAGGCGGCGGGCATGCGATACGCCGTGCTCACGACCAAGCATCACGAGGGTTTTTGTCTGTTCGACAGCCAGTACACCGACTATAAGGCGACCAACACGCCCGCAGGGCGCGACTTGGTGCGCGAGTTTGTGGACGCGTTCCGCGCGGAAGGTCTGCGCGTGGGCTTTTACTACTCGCTGATCGACTGGCATCACCCGGACTTCCCCATCGACTACATCCACCCGCGCCGCGACGACCCCGACGCGCAGCAGCAAAACGAGGGGCGCGACATGCGCGTATACGCGCAGTACATGCGCGACCAAGTGCGCGAGCTTTTGACGAATTACGGCAAGATCGACATTCTCTGGTTCGACTGGTCGTACCCCGATCCCCCGGTCGAGAAGGGCAAGGAATGGATGCGCGGCAAGGGGCGCGAGGCATGGGAATCGGACGCGCTCATCGCGCTGGCGCGCGAGCTCCAGCCCGGCATCATCATCGACAACCGCGCCGACGTCGAGCAAGACCTCTGGACGCCCGAGCAATATCAGGTGTCCGACTGGGTGCGCCACAAGGAGACGAGCGAGCTCGTCACATGGGAAGCGTGCCAGACGTTCTCCGGCTCGTGGGGCTATCACCGCGACGAGAGCACATGGAAATCCCCCGAAATGCTGATCCGCATGCTGGTCAATACCGTGTCCTGCGGCGGCAACCTGCTGCTCAACGTCGGGCCGACGGCGCGCGGGCTGTTTGACGCGCGCGCGCGGCGTTCGCTGGACGCCATCGCCGAATGGATGCAGGTCAACAGCCGCGCCATCTACAACTGCACGATGGCGGAGCCGGACCTCTTGCCCGCGCTGCCGCCCGACTGCCGCTTCACCCAGAGCGAGGACGGCAAGCGCCTGTATGTGCACCTGTTCGCCTATCCCTTCGGGCATCTTTTGCTGCGCGGGCTGGCGGGCAAGGTCAAATACGCCCAGTTCCTGCACGACGGCAGCGAGCTGCGCATGACCGAGGGCAAGGTCGATCACTTCTCCGAGGGCGCGGACAAGGGCGACGGCCTGCTGGTCATCAACCTGCCGCCCGTCAAGCCCGACGTGCTCGTGCCCGTTATCGAGCTGTTTCTGAAATGACGCGCCGCCCCCGAGTCAAAAGGAGGTAGCAGACCCTTGGCAACCATCAGCATGCAGGCGTTCGCCGACAGCCTCGGCGTATCGCGCATCACCGTGTGGAAGGCGCTCAACGGACGCGCCGGCGTGTCGGACGAGCTGCGCCGGCGCATCCTCGAGCAAGCCGCCGCGCAGGGCGTGATCCCCTCGGCGGACACGGAGAGCGCCGCGAAAAAGCGCGTGATTTCGGTCGCCGTGTCGCGCCCCGACTCCTCGCTGTTCTGGATGCAGATCATCCACCACATCGCCAAGGAGCTGTCGCTGCAGGGCGTGGATTTGATGTACACGTACCTGCCCGGGGTCAGCAAAAACGGGTACGCGCTGCCCGCCTCGCTCGGCGACGTGACGGGCTTGATCGTCATCAACGTATACGACGCCGCCATGCTCCGCATGCTGTCCGCGCTGCCGCAGCCCAAGGTCTTTCTGGACACCGTGCCGAGCGTGTCCTTCGAGGAGCTGGACGGCGACGTCGTGATGCTGGAAGGGCGCGACACCACGCGCAAAATCACCGAGCGCCTGCTCGACACCGGTCGGCGGACGCTCGGCTTCATCGGCGACGTGACCTACGCGCAGACCAACGTCGACCGCTATCTGGGCTTCACGGACGCGCTCGCGCGCCGGAACGTCAAGCCCGAGCCGCGTTACCTGTTCACCGGCAGCATCGGCGTCAACAGCTATTACGAGCAAATCGCCCAATATTTGGAACAGCTGGACGCGCTGCCCGACGCTTTTGTCTGCGCCAGCGATTTCGTTGCGCACCTCGTCGCGCGCATCCTGAAGGAAACAAACAGGCAGCGTCCCGACGGCTTTCTGCTGACGGGCTTTGACAACAACCACGAGTATGACAACATCGCCGGGCGCATCACCACCGTCGACGTGCAGACGACGACGCTGGGCAGCCGGCTGGCGCGCCGCATCCTGTTTTTGACGGACTTCCCGAAAGCGTCGCACGAAATCGGCTACGTCACGTCCGACGTGCTCTTCCGCGAACCGCTATAAGGGGCGGCGACCCGGCAAATTTTCTTTACAAATTCAAATGCAGGTTGCCCCGAACGCCGGGATACGCGCCCTGCGCGATCAAATCTTGGCAGTCGTCGCAGCACACAAGCCATTTATCGCGCGCGCGCAGCAGCCTTTCCTCGCCCGTTTTGCTCGGCGTGAACGTTAAATCATGGTTCGTGCCCTTCGGCAGCAGCACGAGGCACACGAACCCGCCCGCGTCCGTCTGGCAGGGGGCGTAGTGCAGCGTGGTGGCGTAGGCTTCGATGGTCGTGCCCTTGGGAGCGAAAAACGCCTTGACCGCGCTCGCGTCGAGGCAATCGTTATCGTCCAGATCGCGGCGGTCGGCAAGGAAGAGCACCATGTCGGTCACGGCGACGTTGAACTCGCTCGCGCGGTGGTATTCCAGCGCGTCCATGTTCTGGTTATAGCCCCAGCAGCAGCCCGCCTGCATGGGCGAGCCGAAATAACGCTGCATCGCCGCAAAGCCCGCGCACGCCTCGAGCTCGGCAATCGACGGCTCGTAGTTCACGCCCGATTCGGGCATTTCGCGCGACCACGCGGCAATCAGCGCGCCCGCGTCCACGTCCGTCACCACGCGCCCATAGGGCGCGAACGCCGCGTCATGCACCGAATAAATGGGGAAATCATTGCGCTTTCTAAGTGTTTCCAGCATGCCGAATTCCTCCTTGTTTTCCTGTGTATCGCTATTATAGTTGCTTTTGCGGACAAATGCAATCACATGCCTGACAAATCGAGGACAAATAACGGAAAAAGCCTTGTTTTCCCGCGCCGCAGCCTGTATAATGTGTTCTGTCCAAGATACTTCAAAGGAGAGTGAACGCACATGCTCAAAAACATACCCGAAGTCAAGCTCGGCGTGATCGCCGTGAGCCGTTCCTGTTTCCCGATGGCGCTGTCGGAACGCCGCCGCGCGGCGCTCGTCAAGGCGTATCAAAAGCCCCTCTACGAATGCCCGGTAACGGTCGAAAACGAGCTGGACGCGCGCAGGGCGGTGGACGACGTGAAAGCAAACGGCGTCAACGCGCTCGTCGTGTTCCTTGGCAACTTTGGCCCTGAAACGCCCGAAACGTTGATTTGCGAATGGTTCGACGGCCCGGTGATGTACGTCGCGGCAGCCGAGGGCGACGGCGACCTGCACGACGGCCGCGGCGACGCGTACTGCGGCATGCTCAACTGCTCCTACAACCTCGGTCTGCGCGGCAAAAAGGCGTACATTCCCGCCAACCCGGTCGGCACGGCGGTGCAGCTCGCCAAGGAAATCGAGGCGTTCGCGCCCGTGGCGCGCGCGATTCTGGGCTTGAAGGGGCTGAAAGTCATCGCGTTCGGCCCGCGTCCGGACGACTTCCTCGCCTGCAACGCGCCCATCAAGGCGCTGTACGATCTGGGCGTGGCGGTCGAGGAAAACTCCGAGCTGGATCTGCTGGTGGCGTACAACAAGCACGCGGGCGACGCGCGCATCCCGGCGCTGGTCGAGGAAATGCGCAAGGAAATCGGCGGGGACAACCCGTACGACGGCATCATGCCGCGCTTGGCGCAGTATGAATTGACACTGCTGGACTGGGCGGAAGCGCACAAGGGCACGCGCCAGTACGTGGCGTTCGCCAACAAGTGCTGGCCGGCGTTCCAGACGGAGTTCAAGTTCGTGCCGTGCTACGTCAACAGCCGCCTCACGGGCATGGGCATCCCGGTGTCCTGCGAAGTGGACATCTACGGCGCGCTGTCGGAATACATCGGCATCTGCGTGTCGGGCGCGCCGACCACGCTGCTGGACATCAACAACACCGTGCCCGCCAGCATGTATCAAAAGAGCATCTGCGGGCAGTACGCGGGCGTGCGCGGCGACGACACGTTCATGGGCTTCCACTGCGGAAACACCTGCTCCTCCTGCCTCAAGAACCCGCACATGGGCTACCAGCTCATCATGAAGCGCGACCTCGAGCCCGACCTTGCCGAGCCGGACATCACGCGCGGCACGATGGAGGGCAACATCCGCCCGGGCGAAATCACGCTTTTCCGCCTGCAATCGACCGCCGACACCCAGCTCAAGGCGTATGTCGCGCAGGGGCAGGTGCTGGACGTGGACTGCGAGAGCTTCGGCTCCATCGGCGCGTTCGCCATCCCCGAAATGGCGCGGTTCTACCGCTATGTGCTCATCAATAAACGCTACCCGCACCACGGCGCGGTCGCGTTCGGGCACTATGGCAAGGCGCTGTTCGATGTTTTCCAGTATCTGGGCGTGTGCGATATCGCCTACAACCGCCCCGCGTCGCTGCCGTATCCGGACGAGAACCCCTTTGCCTGACGAACGGCGTTATCAGTACCGCAGCGTTTTCAGGTAGGTTTTCGTTTCCTGCGGCACGCAAAAGCTCTCGACCGCTTTCTGAATCGCCTTGTTATGCGTCCAGCGGGGCAGCTTGCGTTCCGTGAGGTACGGCAAAACGTCGTCGTACCTCACGGCGAGCGCCGAGGCGAAATACCAAGCGACCATCATATGCACGTAATACTCCTCCGAGCGCACGGACGCGACCAGCGCCGCGCATTCGGGGGAGTATTTCTCGCCAAGATAATAGCGCATCAGCGCGCCGATACCGTAGCGAACGGTGTAGCACGCGCCGCTATGCAGCCACGCTTTGACCGCGTCCATCAGCGCGGGCGGGCAGGCGCGGAACGCGCGGTGCGGCAGTATCGCGTCGCAGACCTCCCAATTGTCCACATGCGGCAGGAACGCGTCAACCAGCGCCAGACAGCGGTCGACATCGCGCTCCATGCTGACGAGATAGGCGTGCAGCATGCTCTCCTCGTGGTACTCGTGCGCGGGCGCGGCAAGGAACGCCGCCGCCTCGGGCGTGCCCGCCATTTCCTTGGCGATCGCCCGCAGCGCGGGCGCGCGCACGCCGATAACGCGCGCATACGGCACGCCGGGCAGCACCCGCGCGCGGCGGACGCGGTATGTATCGTCCCGCAGGGCAAACAGCCTTGTTTGAAGCTCGGTCATCCGCAAACCCTCCAAGCAGCCGCCGCGCCGCAAATCGCTTCGCGGCGCGGCGGAAGCAGCGTCAGTAGTTGAACTCGCTCTCCCAGTCGAAATCGCCCGATTCCTCGCAGCTCTGCGGCCAATGCGCGCACCACGCCGGGGTCTCCGGGCTTTCGACGCGGTCGAGGCTGGGGGTGTAGGGCTTGATGTCCAGCAGCGGGCTGCCGTCGTTTGCGTCGATGTAGGTCAAGCCCACGACGCCTCTTTCATGGTCGATGTACGTCACGCCCGCGCAGGACAGCGCGATGGGGTTGGGGCGGCGCGGGCTGCGCGTGGCAAACACGCCCAGCGACGCGGGGCCGCGCGTGTACGGCGCGTCCACAGCCGTGACGGCGCGCGCCTCGGGCGTATCGCAGCCGTCGAACCACCAGAGCGCCTGCACATGCGAAAAGCCGTCCAGCTCGGCGAGCGCGGACAGGTAGCGTTTGTCA
The DNA here is from genome assembly GCA_964512175.1 of uncultured Oscillospiraceae bacterium. Classification (GTDB taxonomy): domain Bacteria; phylum Bacillota; class Clostridia; order Christensenellales; family Aristaeellaceae; genus CAZEIC01. The sequence goes on from CAZEIC010000029.1 coordinate 10,679, forward strand.
ACATGCAGGGAAAAGCCGGTTTCGTCGCAGACGATCGTGCCGATCGCGGTCAGTTGCATGGTCTTCATGGTCATTCTCCTTCGGTTTTTGTCGTGTTCAGCGCTGACATCTCCATTATACCGATGTTTTGGGATACTAAAAGCCCCTTTTTGGGGTTTTGTGGAATTTTCGCGCGCGGCGGCTGACGCATACGCGGTCATGGCGCAGCCAAACGTTATAGACAATCGAACACGTAATATGGTATACTGTATGCGTTAAAATCTCCAAGGGGGTAACACCAGTGCAAAAGCAGCCGAAGGTATCCATCGTGATTCCGGTGTACAACGGCGCGAACTACATGCGCGAAGCGATCGACAGCGCGCTCGCGCAGACCTATCCAAACACCGAAATCATCGTTGTGAACGACGGCAGCACGGACGACGGCGCGACCGAGCAAATCGCGCTGTCCTACGGCGACAAGATCCGCTATTTCACCAAGGAAAACGGCGGCGTGTCCACCGCGCTGAACCTCGCGATTCGCGAAATGACGGGCGATTTTTTCTCGTGGCTGAGCCATGACGACATATACTACCCCGAAAAGCTGCAGGCGCAGATCGACTACCTCAACGCGCATCAATTGATGGATGAAAAGGTCATCCTATACTCCAACTGCCGCGTCATCGACGAGTACGGCAAGGTCACATCCTCCACCGAATACCAATATTACGAGCCGAACAAAAAGCCGGAATACGCCGTGATACACGGGCTGGTCGTGGGCATCACGCTGCTGATCCCCAAGCGCGCGTTTGACGATCACGGGCCGTTTGACGAAACCTATCGCTGCATTCAGGACTACTTGAAGTTTTACGAGTTTTTATCGGACTACCGCTATATCTTTATGGAAGAAAAGCTCGCCGCGACGCGCTGGCACAGCCAGCAAGTCACCAACACCAGCCCGCGCATCATGACGGAGAACAACTACCTCTGGTCGATGATGGCGGACAAGCTGCCGCTGGAAACAAAAATCCGGCTGGAAGGCAGCGAGTATCAGTTCTATGTGTCGATGTACGAGCATATCGACAAATTCTATCCGTATCAGGAGGCGGCGCAGTTCTGCAAACGGCGCGCGGACGAGGTGCTGGCGGCGGGCAAGGCGGCGCTGGACAAGCATACGGACGCGGAGCTGATAGCAGCCGCGGACGGCTTGGGCGCTGCCGCGGCGGTGCTCGCGTCCGTCGGCGCGGCGAATTATCTGGACTGCGTGCTTGCGTCGGACAGGCGCGCGGCGGCGACGAAAAACGCCGTGCGGCGGCGGCTGGCAAGCGGCGTGCGCAGAGAGCGCCGCGCGCGCGCGCTTGCGCGCGTCCGGCAGTTTGCGGGCAAGGCGGCGCGGCGGCTGCTCAGCAAAACGCCTAGGCTCAAAAGCAAGCTGGGCGGCGCGGCGCGCGCCGTCATGAGCAAGACGCAGCGCTGACCGCCGCCGGAGAAATAAGAGAGGGGCGATTCTATGGAGCGACCGTTCTTTTCCGTAATCATGGCGATTTACAACACCGAACGCTATCTCGCCGAGGCGATCGACAGCATCGTACACCAGACGCTTTCCTTCCGCGAACATATCCAGCTCGTGCTCGTCAACGACGGCAGCAAGGACGCGTCGGGCGCGATCTGCGAGCGCTACGCCGCGCAGTACCCGCAAAACGTCGTTTATATCGACAAGGAAAACGGCGGCGTGTCCTCGGCGCGCAACGCGGGCATCGCGCGCGCGACAGGGCAATTCCTCAATTTCTGCGACAGCGACGACTGGTTCGATTTGGACGCATTTGAAAAGGTCAAGCGGTTCATCGAGAAGACGGACATGCGCGCGCCCGTGTACGCAATCGGCGTGCGCACGCCCGGGCATCCCGAATTCCGATGGATCAACGACAGGTTCTTCGATACCAGCCGAATGATCAGTCTGGATCGCGAACCGGATTTCATGCAGATCAGCGCCAGCTCAGCGTTTTTCCGGGCAAAGGAAGCGAGCGCGTGCTTCTTCAATGAAAAAGTCAAGATACTGGAAGACGGACTGTATATTTATCAGGGCATCATGAAGGATACCCCTTTGTGCGGCGTGGTGGCGGGCACGCTTTATAACCACCGCGTGCGCGAAGACCAAAGCTCCGCCACGCAGACCATCAACCATAAACGTAACATCCTCGCCATGTCCACGGTGCTGTTTCCGTCGCTCATCCAGCACTACCTGCAAACGCGCGACCATGTCCCGGTCTTCCTGCAAAACATGATCTTGCAGGAGTATAACTACTACGTCGTCCAAAACATGGACAAGGCGGCGCTGGACGACGAGGAGAAGCGCGCCGTTGCCGAGGGGTTCAACGTGATCGCGGGGGCGATTGGCAAGCAGACGATACGCGACTGGCAATACTTGGACGCGCTGGAAAAGAAAGTCTGGCTGTTGCTCAAGAAACATCCGCATAGGCTCGTGAGCAAGGGCTTGCGCGTCTACCGGGCGTGCATGAACATGGTGATGACCGTCCTAAACAAACCGCTGGCTCTGCTCAGGCGCGGGTGGCATCGGGTGAAGCGTCACAAGCTGCGCGCGGCGTGCGCGGGACTGTTTGCCGCGCTGGCAGTCGCGAATATCGCGGCGCTTGCCTGCATAGAGGGCTTTGACTGGCGTTGGCTGCTGCTGGAGGCGGCGGTGTTCGCGGGCGGCGCGGGGCTGATTCTGCTCCGTGACTGGCGCAAAACGCGCAGAGAAGTCAGGTACTATCAAACGGAAGTCGAGAAAGCGCAGGAAACGCTGCGCGAGTTGGAGGAAAAGCACGCGGCGGACATCGCCGCCATCCGCGCGTCCTATAAACCGCCCGTCGCCGCATTGCCGGACGACCCGGCGCTGCGCGCGGCGCTCGCGGGCAACGCGGCATTCAAAAACAAGCACGCCGGGAAGCGCTGCTTCATCGTGGCGAACGGTCCGTCTATCAAGCAGCAAGACCTGTCGCTCCTGCGCGACGAATACGTGTTTTGCATGAACTTTGGCTACCAGATCGCCCAGTATGCCGACATGCGCGCGAACTACTACCTATTGTATGACCAGATGCTGTTTCGGGAGGACACGTTCCCGGCGGAGGAAATGCGAAAAATCGAGACGGCGGACAATCAGCCGGTCATATTCGCGTCCTATTTCCCCGCATACGCGTATTACCAAAAAATCGGCGTGGCAAGCGATATGGACATCCACTATTTTGCCGAAACGGGGTGTTTCGCCGAAGGCGAGCCGCTCGCGCTGGATTTTTCAAGCGGCGTATCGGGTTATCACACCGTGGCGCAGATGGCGGTCGCGCTGGCGCTGTACATGGGTTTTCAGGAAATTTATCTGCTTGGATGCGACTGTACGGGCATCCTCAACACCATCAACAAAATGCTCGGCGAGGACGCGGGCGGTATCTACGGCTATACCGTCACCGGCAGCCAGAAGGCGCGGTTCAACAACATCGTCGAACACAACGCGCAGGGCAGCATCGAAAACCACATGTTCTCCTCGTACAAGATTTTCGCGGGCTATCGCGCGCTGCAAAAGCACTGCGAGGAAAACGGCGTGACGCTGATGAACGCCACGGGCGGCGGGCTATTGCGGGACATTCCGCATGTATCCTATCCAAGCCTGTTCTAATCGCCGAAGGCGAACGCCGCGCGGGGGGGCACGCTGTAGAACACGAAAACCGCCGTCTGTCGGGAAGGTAAGCGCGTCTCGTTTGTGACTGACGGCACACATTCCGTACAAAGAACAGCGCGATTTCCGCGCAGAGAGAAGGACGTGGCAATATGGCTTCAGCGTGCTTTATCCCCATTAAGGAAAACTCTGAACGCGTGCCGGGGGAAAAACTTTCGCATCCTCAACGGCAGGAAACTGTATGAATATGTCTGTGACAATGTCCAGAAAGCGAATGTGTTTGACGAAGTATTCGTTGATACCAACAGCCGGGAGATCGCCGAATACGCAACGAACATCGGCATTCATGTCATCGAGCGAAAGCCCGAGCTGGCGCTCAACACAGCCAACGGCAACGATCTTCTTGTGTATCATCAATCGTTGTTTCCACAGTTTGATTTCTATTTCCAGATATTCGCCACCGCGCCGTTCATGCGCGTACAGACGATTCAGCATTGTTTCTCCCGGCTGACGCAATCCGAGACGTTTGATTCCTGCTTCACCGCAACGGAAAATCATGGGTTTTACTGGCTTGCCGAGAATCCCATCAACTATCGTCCGGGCATCTTGCCGCGCAGTCAGGACATGCTGCCCGTCGTTGAGGAAACCACCGGGCTGTACGGGATTTCGGGCGCGTCGCTGCACCAGTACCGCTGCCGCATCGGCAGGAATCCGTATATTCATATCGTTGACAAATATGAAGCCGTTGACATCAACACCGAGGAAGACCTCATGATAGCGGAATTCATCGGCAAGGCGATCTTCCGCTTATAATGTTTGCATAAGGCGGACATCGCGCGGCTGCGCCGATAAAAAGAGCACGCACCGTCAAGCGCGGGCGCGGAAAGCGTGGTATGATGCGCGCATAGGGAGGTGCGAGCAATGCACGCATGGGAACAAATCCAACTGACCGTCGATTACATCGAGAACCATATCAGCGAGGACATCCGCATCGCCGATCTGGCGGGCATGGCGGCGCTGTCGCCGTTCTATTACCAGCGGCTCTTCGCGCGGCTCGTCAAAAAGCCCGTCGCGGAGTACGTCCGCCTGCGGCGCATGGCGAAGGCGACCGAGCTGCTGCCAAAGAAGGATACGCGCATCCTCGACGTGGCGCTGGCGCTCGGGTTTTCCTCGCACGAGCAGTTCACGCGGACGTTCCGGGAAACGTTCGGCATCACGCCCGACGAATACCGCAATCATCCCGTGGCGCTCAACCGCATGACCAAGCCCGAGCTGCTGCTGCAATACACGCTGGTCGACGAGGGCGTGCCGCTGATCACAGACGGCGTCGTGCTCGAGGTCGCGAGGCGGCGGCTTGACGCGCCCGTAACGTTCGTCGGGCTGAACATGAAAATGCCGGTGCAGTTCACGGAAGGGCTGGGCACGGAATCGGGCGTTGACCCGCTGGACGCGCTCTGGCAGGACGTGCACGCCAAGAAAACGCGCGAATTCGCGTTGCCCGAAAGCGCCGAGGAACTGGGCGTGGCGTATCCGTGCGCGGAGCAGGGGTATTTCCTGTATTTCGCGGGCGCGAAAGCGCAGGGCGGGCAAGCGCCGGACGGCGCGGACGCGTGGGAGCTGCCCGCGGGCGAGTACGTCGCGTGCACGTTCGAGGCGGAAAACTTCGAGGCGTTCGTCATGGACGCTTTATACAAAGCGCAGCAATACCTCTATTCCGTCTGGCTGCCCGGGCACGGCTTGAAAACGGCGCCCTTCTGCGCCGAGCGTTATCAAAGCCACACCCCCGAAACGACGACCATGGAGGTGTGGTTGAAAATCGCGGAATGACGGCGCGTTATCCGCGCGACAGCGTCACGGTCTGCGCGCCGACGGTATCGGAGGATACGGTCAGGCGCGCGGTATCGGCGGTCAGGCGCAGGTAGGCGATCGCGCGACCATAGAAGGTGGCGCGGGTGCGGGCGGTATACGGCGTGAGGTCGGCGGGGTCGCCGTTTTCAACGCCCATGATCTCCGCGCCCTCGGCGGCATAGGTCAGCGCTTGGTCGCGCGAGGTCGCGGGCGCGCCGCTTTCCGCCGACAGCAGCACCTCGACTTGCGCGATATCGCCCTCCACGCGCGGCGAAAGCGACAGCGACAGCTTGCCAACGGACGTAAACAGCGCGTCCTCGGCAAGCGTTTCTTTATTCGACGAGCAGACGCAGCGCAGCTCCCCGGGCGCGAATTTTACGCGCCAGACCGCGCGGCAGCCGTCGTCCTTGGTCAGCGTTTTTGCGTCCAGCGACGCGCCGTTGAGGAACAGCTCGGCGCGTTCGGCGTTCGTATAGCAGGAAACGGACACCTCCTGCCCGTCGGCATACTCCCACAAAGGCGCTTCGCGCCACCACGTTCCGTCCTCGCTCGTTGCCAGCGCGCACACGGGCTTGTCCGTCCAGAGCGCCATGCGCTGATAATAGCGCGGCTTTTCAAAGCCCGCGAGCGTCAGTATGCCCGCCGTCGACACGCGGATGGGCCAGCCGTGCGCCTCGCCGAGAAAGTCCACGCCCGTCCACAGGAATTGCCCCGCGATGTATTCATTGTCCGTCACCGCGCGCCACGCCTCCGCGCTGTGGCTGTTTTCCGTGCCCAGCAGCGCCATCGCAGGATGATCGCGGTGCGTGCTCCCGTACAGCGCTTCCTTATAATTGAACCCCGCCACGTCCAGCGCGTGCGCGTAGCCCGTCTTCAGGCTCAACTCGGGGAACGCCAGCGCGCTCGTCACAGGGCGCGTGCCGTCGTGCCGCTTGACGATGGCGCAGAGCGCCCGCGCGACCGTCGCCAACCGTTCGGCGTTGGGCTTGAAGGGGTCATATTTGCGCTCCTGCTTGGGCTTGTTCGCGTCGTTGTTGCCCGTGGTCTCGGCAAACGACGGGTGCACATACGGGTCGTTGGGGTAGTCGATCTCGTTGCCGATCGACCAGAGGATGACGCTCGGGTGGTTGCGGTCGCGCCTGACCATGGCGGTCAAATCCGCCTCGTGCCACACGGGGAAATCGTCCGAATAGCCGAAGTGCTTGGGCGGATAGACGTTGTGCCCGTGCCACCACTTGTTCTTGCAGCCCTCCCATTCGTCGAACGCCTCGTCGATGGTCAGGAAACCCATTTCGTCGCACAGATCGATCAGGGGAACGTCGGGCGGGTTGTGCGAGAAGCGGACGGCGTTGCAGCCCGCCGCCTTGAACTTCTCCAGCCGCCGCCGCCAGACCGCCTTGGGAACCGCCGCGCCCAGCGCGCCCGCGTCGTGATGCACGCACACGCCCTTGAGCTTCATGGGGATGTCATTGAGGAAAAAGCCCTTTTCCGCGTCGAAGCGGATCGTGCGCACGCCGACGGCAAACGAGATCTCGTCGCACAAAACGCCGCCCTGATGCAGCGCGCACGAGAGCGTGTACAGGTACGGATCGTCCGGCGACCACAAACGCGCGCCGTCCACGCGCAGCGTTTCACGTCCGCCGCTTCCCGAGGCGCTCGCCGACGCGACGCGCGCGCCCGCAGCGTCCATAAGCGTAAACCGCACGTCGCCCGCGCCGATGGCGCGCCACTCGACGGCGATCTCCGCGCCGGCATCATCGCGCCGCGCGGTATACGCGAACACGCCGTCGTCCTCGAAGCAGTCGTGTTCGGTGATGGCGAGCGTCACGTCGCGCGTGATACCGTTGCCGGTGTACCAGCGCGAATCCGCGAGGTCGACATGCTCGCAGCGCACGCAGAGCACGTTGTCGCCGGGCTTGACGAACTCCGAAATGTCATAGCGGAAGGTGGAATATCCATACGGGCGCATGCCCAGATAATTGCTGTTGATATAGCAGCGGCTGTTTTTGTACACGCCGCCGAACGTCACCGTCACGCGCTTGCCCAGCGCGCCCTCGGGCAGCGTGAAATGCTTGCGATACCAGCCCACGCCGCCGGGCAGATACCCCGTGCCGCTGGAGCAGTTTTCGTCAAACGGATGCTCGACCGCCCAGTCGTGCGGCAGCGTGACGACGCGCCAGTCGCCGTCCGAAAGCCCCTGATAGCCGCCGTCCGCGACCTCGCCCAGATGAAACCGCCAATCGGCGTTCAAGCAGATCCGCTGAACCACGGAATTCCCTCCTTTAACGAGGGAGCCTCCCATTGCTGAGAGGCTCCCCCTCGTATACGAACAGAATTACTTATACACAGCGTCCAGCTGCTTCTGGAGTGCTTCCATGACCGTCTCGATGCCGGCGGCCTCGAGCTGCGCGCGGAATTCCGCGACATACGCTTCGGGATTGCCCGACTTGCCGAACACGATCTGCGGCATGTAGGTGTTGTAGATGTTGCTGATGTTGTCAAGCTCTATGGAGATGTCCGCGGTGTCGAACACGACCTGCCCATAGGGGTAGTTGATGGCGCACTCGTAGTCCACCAGCAGCTTGTCATACGCCGCCCAGTCGATCTGCGCGTTGCGCAGCTCGAGGTCGTCGTTGCGGCCCCACCACCAGTTGAAGCCCGAGCCGTCCACGGAATCGTCGGTATACGCCGCCGGGCGCTCGAACAGCCCGTCGGCGTTAATCACATACTGCTCGCCCTCGATGCCCAGCGTCAGCAGGCGGTAGATTTCCGGATCGTTGCGAAGCAGGTCATAGACCATCAGCGCGCGCTCGGGCGCGTCGGACTGCGCGGCGACCGCCATCGCGCCGTGCGTGATGTTGAGCTTCACGAGGTTCTTTTGCTCCTCGCCGAACCAGAAGAACTGAAGGTCCGCGCCGGCTTGCTTTTCCTCAACGAGGTGACGGTTGCTCATCCACGTCTGCGTGTGGTGCTGGTGCGCGCCCGTCAAGCCTTCCTTGATCTCGTCCATGACCGAGCCGGAATAGTTGAGCACGTCCTCGCGCCAGTAGCCCGCGTCCGACCACGCCTGCATGGTCTTGGCGAAATTCACGAACTCGTCGCCTTCCAGATAGTAGCGCGACAGCGTGTAGGGATCGTCCTTGGAGTTGCCGTAGAACAGACCGACCGGAAGCCCCTCGATGAAGATGTTCCCGGTGTGCGAGGTCTGCCAGCCGCCCGACATCTGCGGGCCGTAGGACGTGCCGTTGCCGTCGGCGTCCCACGGAACGACGCCTTCCTTGTTGTCCTTGATGTACTGGAAGTACTTGCCAAGGTCGTCCCAAGACTGGACGCCGTTGTCCAGCCCGGCTTCCTTCGCCCAGTCGCCGCGGTACATGAAGCCGTGGTTCGTCCACTGCGCGTACTGATCCTCGGGGATGAGGTAGATCACGTCGTTGAACTTGCACAGCTCCCAGTTTTCAGCGGGAACGGCCGCCCACGTCTTGGGCGCGTAGGTGGCGAGCATTTCCTCGGTCAGCGGCAGGAAACCGCCCTTTTGGATGTTCGGCCACGCGTCGAGCCAGTCCGTCGCCGTGCCGATGAGGTCGACCGTGCCGTCCTGCATGGCGATGGCGAGGTTGTACTTGGTCGTCCAGTCCGTCCACTCGATCCACTCGATGGCAAGCTCGGCGTTGACTTTCTCGGTGAGCTTTTCATTGAGCACTTTGAGCACGTCGTTGGTCTTGTTGGTCGGGATGTCGCCCGTGACCAGGTAGGTGATGACCACATGCTCGCTGGTGTCCGCCGCCTGCGCGAGCGCGGGGAGCACCGACAGCAGCATGAGCGCCGCCAGCAACAGGGAAACGACCTTCTTCATGATGGGAGCCTCCTTTTTCTATATCCAGCCCCGCCGCGCGGGGCGGAGGATCAGCCTTTGACCGAGCCGACCGTCAGCCCGGCGACGAAGTACTTCTGCACGAACGGATAGACGAAGATGATGGGCCCCGTCGCGAGTACGGCAGTCGCCATCTTGAGCGTTTCGCCCGGGATGTCGGTCATGACGATGTTGCTGCCCGCGATGGAGTTCTTCAGCGACGCGAGCTTGTTGATGACGTTGTACAGGTGATACTGCAGCGGGCGGTAGACGACCTGCGAACCGAGGAACAGCGAGGAATAGTACCACTCGTTCCAGTAGCCCAGCGCGAGGAACAGCCCGATGGTCGCCAGCGCGGGCTTCATGGACGGCATGATGAGCTGGAAGAAGATGGTGAAATCGCTCGCGCCGTCGATCTTGCCGGACTCGGTGATCTCGTGCGGGATCGCCTTGGCGAAGTTCTTCATCAGGACGATGAGCCACGGGTTCATCAAAAGCGGCAGCAGCACGGCGAGGTAGTTGTCTTTCAGCCCGAGCGTTTTGACGATCAGCAGGTAAAACGGCACGAGCCCCGCCGAGAACAGCGACGTGAAATAGATGTAGAACATGATGCCGTTGCGGAACGGGAAATCGCGTCTTTGCAGCGCGTAGCCCGTCATGGCGATGATGAACAGCCCCACCGACGTGCCCAGCAGCGTCATGACGATGGTGACGACATACGCGCCCACAAGCTGGTCGGGCGAGTGCAAAAGCAGCCAGTAGGAATACGTCGAGAACTCCGACGGCCAGAGCGTGAACCCGGTGCGCCGGATCGCCGCCTCCGAGCTGAACGAGGACGCGAGGATCAGCCAGAAGGGAACGACGCAGCAAATGGCGAACAGGCTCACGAACACGTAGGTAAACCCGCGAATCACGCGGTCGGCGCCGTCGAGCTTGACGGCATTGGAAACGCGCCGGGGCGCTTGCTTTTTGAGCACGGTATTCCCTCCTTTCTCAGAACAGCGAACTGTCCGGGTCGATGCGCTTGACGATGCCGTTGGCGACGATGACCACAAAGAAGCCCACGACCGACTGGAACAGCCCCACCGCGCTGCCTTGCGAGAAGTTGAGGTTGTTCATCATGGCGCGGTAGACGTAGGTTTCGATGATGTCGGTCGTGCCAAAGAGCACGGAGTTATTGCCGACCAAGTTATAAAACAGCCCGAAATTGCCCTTGATGATGCCGCCGACGGCGAACAGGAACAGGATGACGACCGTGGTGCGCAGGCACGGCAGCGTGATGTGCAATATGCGCTGGAAGCCGTTCGCGCCGTCCACCTTGGCGGCTTCGATCAGGTTGGGGTCGATGGAGGTGATGGCGGCGAAATACACGACCGTGCCATAGCCCGTGGACTGCCACAGGTGCACCAGCACGATGATGACCGGCCACGCGCCCGGCGTGGAGTAGAGCTTGGGCATCGCGCCGCCGCCCGCGCGCACGAGGTTGGAGATGAAGCCGTAGTCGAAATTGATGAGGTTGTAGACCAGCAGGCTCACGAGCACGGCGGAAATAAAGTACGGCAGGAACATCAGCGTCTGCGATACCTTCTTGAACCGGCGGCTGGCGACCTCGCTGAGCAGGATGGCGAACAGGAGCTGGAAGAAGTTGCCAAGGATGATGAACGCGGTGTTGTAGAGCACGGTGTTCTTCAGCAGCAGCGCGAGCTGCCCCGACCGGAACAGGAACGCGAAGTTCTTGAAGCCCACGAACGGGCTGTCGAACACGCCGAGGTTATACTTGAAGTTGCAGAAGGCGACGTACATCGCCGGCATCGGCATGTAGCTGAACACGAAGAAAAAGACGACGGCGGGCAGGCACATCAGCAGCAGCGCCCTGCTCCTGACGACCTTCTGCCAGAAGGTCAGCCTGCGAATGCCGGAGGACAACAGGATTTCCCCGCTTTTACCCATACGGCGCGCCCCCTCGTTTGGCTGTTGATGAAGCATGCGGCAAAAGTGCGAAAGCAAGTCGGTCCGTGACGCTGCATACGCGCAAGTCCGCGAGATAACGATAACGCCGGTTCGCATTGTACATTCCGCACAATTTGAAACCCGTTTCACGCTGTCATTATATCCGTATACCCGCGCGCTTGTCAAGCCCCATTTTCAAAAACTTTTTCCCTTTTATTACCATTGGATACAAACGGTTCGCGAATAATTGCCGATTTCCTATTGAAATCGGTTTCAATATTTTGTATAATGATGGCGCAAGCAAACGATGAATCGAGGCTCGGCACATGCCCAAGGGAACGGACAGGACGATTTACGATCTGGCGCGCGAGGCGGGAGTCTCGGTCGCGACGGCGTCGCGCGCGCTCAGCGAGCATCCCAACCTCAACTCCGACAAGCAGCGCCGCGTGCTGGAGCTGGCGCGCAAGCACGATTTCAAGCCCAACCTTTTGGCGCGCAATTTTTTCCACGGGCAGTCGCACACGCTGTGCATCGTGCTGCCCGAAATCACCAATCCCTTCTACGGCGAAATGTTCAGCGCGGCGGACGAGGAAGCCGCGCGCAACGATTATTCGCTGGTGCTCTTCCGCGTCCCGGCGGAGGCGAGCGGCTTTACGGCGTTTTTCAACCGCATGATCCTGCGCAGGTTCGACGGCGTGATTTTGGCGGGCGGCATCGTGGAAAAGCCCTACGCCAAAGCGCTCGACCTGCTGCGTCAATTGCAGACGTACATGCCCGTCGTCACGGTCGGCACGCCCATCGAGGGGCTGGAATGCGCGGTGCTCGGCGCGGACATCGAGGAGGGCACGCGCACGTCGGTGCGCCACCTGCACGCGCTGGGGCACCGCGCCATCGCGCTGCTGGGCGGCGACCCGATGAACGCAAGCTCGATGGAGCGGCAGGTCGGGTTCTTCGGCGAAATGGAACGGCTGGGGCTGTCGGGCAACGTACAGTACGTGCAGGCGGCGGGGTACACCGCGACGGACGGCGAGGCGGGCGCGCAGCGGCTGCTGGCGAGCGTGCCGCGCGCAAAATCGCCCACCGCCGTCATCGCCATCAACGATCTGGTCGCGCTCGGCGCGCTGCGGCAGTTCCACCGCATGGGGCTGCGCGTGCCCGAGGACGTGGCGGTGGTCGGCTGCGACAACCAGTTTTTCACCGCCTTCACCAACCCGCCGCTGACGACGCTCGACCTCAAAACCAGCACGATCGGCAAGCTGGCGGTCGCGCGGCTGTTGGACGCGGCGCGCGGCGAGCAGAGCTGCGGGCGGCAATCGCTCGACGCAACGCTCATCGTGCGCGAGTCGTGCGGCGCGAAGCTGGGTCGGAGAAAGCTATAGCGCAACCAACAGTTGCGGAACGGTTCAAAGTTTACTTGGTAGTAACGCCCGACAAAATCGCGTATACTAACGGGAGCATCGCGAAGGAGGGGCATTATGACGACGGGTGAAAAGATCATGCGGCTGCGCTCGCAGGCGGGCATCTCGCAGGAGCAGCTGGCGGACGCGCTTTCGGTGTCTCGGCAGTCGGTTTCCAAGTGGGAGATGGACCAAGCCGAGCCGCGCATGAAAAAACTGCTGCAATTATGCGATATGTTCAAGATATCGGCGGACGATCTGCTGCGCGACGACGTCCCGGTGCGCCCGGAAACGCCGCAGGCGGGCGAGCCGTTTTTGGGCAGGTATTTCGGCACGGACGGCTTCCGCGGCGAGGTCAACAGCGTATTGACAAGCGAGCAGGCGTTCAAAATCGGCAGGTTTCTGGGCTGGTATTACGCCAGCGCGCTGTCTGGCTGCCGCGAGCGCAACCATAAGGCGCGCATCGTCATCGGCAAGGACACGCGGCTGTCGAGCTACACGCTGGAATACGCCATCGCGTCGGGCTTGACCGCCTCCGGCGCGGACGCGTACATGCTGCACGTCACGACCACGCCGAGCGTTTCCTACGTCACGCGCAACGAGAGCTTTGACTGCGGCGTGATGATCTCCGCCTCGCACAACCCGTTTGAGGACAACGGCGTGAAGCTCGTCAACCGCATGGGCGAAAAGATGGACGAGGGCACGCTGGCGCTCATCGAGGCGTATCTGGACGGCAACCTCGCGCCGCTGGGCGTATCAGACGGCGATCTGCCGCTTGCGCGGCGCGAGAACGTCGGCGCGATCATCGATTTTGTGGCGGGGCGCAACCGCTACATCGGCTATCTGATCGCCATCGCTTCGCATTCCTACCGCGAATTGCGCATCGGGCTGGACTGCGCCAACGGCGCGTCGTGGATGATCGCCCCGGCGGTGTTCGAGGCGCTTGGCGCGAAAACCTACGTCATGGGCGCGCAGCCCGACGGCAGGAACATCAACCGCAGCGTTGGCTCGACGCATATCGAGGCGCTCAAAAGCTACGTGCGCGACAACCATCTGGACATGGGCTTCGCCTTCGACGGCGACGCAGACCGCTGCATCGCGGTGGACGAAAAGGGCGAGGAGGTCAACGGCGACCACATCCTCTACCTGCTTGCCAACCGCCTGAAGACGCACGGCACGCTCGACCACAACACGGTCGTCACCACCATCATGTCCAACGCCGGGCTGTTCCGCGCGCTCCGGGAGGCGGGCATCGATTCGGTGCAGACGCAGGTCGGCGACCGGTTCGTGCACGAGCGCATGCGCGAGCGCGGGTATTCGCTGGGCGGCGAGCAGTCGGGGCACATCATCGTCCAGAAATACGCGACCACGGGCGACGGCATCCTGACGGCGCTGCTCATCGTCGAAGAAGTGCTCGACAACAAAACGACGCTCGGCAAGCTCATCGCGCCGGTCACGATTTTGCCGCAGAGGACGGTCAGCGTGCGCGTGTTTTCCAAGCCCGAGGCGGCGAGCGACCCCGCCGTGCAAAAGAAGGTCGCCGAGCTTTCGGCGGCGCTTGGAGACAGCGGGCGCATCCTGCTGCGCGAAAGCGGCACGGAGCCCGTCATCCGCGTGATGGCGGAAGCCGAGACCGCCGAGGAATGCGAGCGCTGCGTGCTGGCGGTCGCCGCCGTGCTCAAGGAGAGGGGGCACGTCGTCGCATGACGGACGCATTGAAAACGGCGGCGCTGTTTGATTTGGACAAGACGCTGGCGAAGCCGTACTTGGAAACGTTTGAATTTCCGTGGCAGGCGCTGCCCGGGCTGACGGCGTTCATCGCGGCGCTCGGCGAACGCCTGCCCAAGGACGAATACGACGAGATCGCGCCGGGCGTGTGGGTCGCGGGGGATGCGGTCGTCGCGCCGTCGGCGTTTCTCGCCGCGCCCTGCGTGATTGGTCACGGCGCGGAGATCCGGCACTGCGCGTTCATCCGGGGTGGCGCGCTGGTCGGCGCGGGCGCGGTCGTCGGCAATTCCACAGAGCTGAAAAATTGCGTGCTCTTTGACGGCGCGCAAGCGCCGCATTACAACTACATCGGCGATTCCATCCTCGGCGCGAAGGCGCACATGGGCGCGGGCGCGGTCACGTCCAACCTCAAGGGCGACAAAACGCCGGTCGTCGTGCGCGCGGGCAATACGCGCGTCGAAACGGGCTTGCGAAAGTTCGGCGCGATGCTCGGCGACCGCGCGGAGATCGGCTGCGGCGCGGTGCTCAACCCCGGCACGGTGATCGGCCGCGACACGCAGGTCTACCCGCTGTGCTTCGTGCGCGGCGCAGTCCCGGCGGGCGGCATCCTGAAAAACAACGGCACGTTTGTGTTCAAGGAAGCGAGATAACGACGACGGCATGCAGAAGACGCGCCCAAGCGGCGCGTTTTTCTTATTGGGAAGAAAATTTCTTTCCAGTTCTTCCAAACAACCTCTTTTCTTGGCAGGAAAACCGTTGTATAGTAAACGTGCAGTCAGACACGGGAGGTGCGCCATGGAAATCACGCTGGGGAAGAACATCCGCGCGCTGCGCAAGGAGCGCAAGTTTACGCAGGAACAGCTATCCGAAGCGCTCGGCGTGACGGTCGGCGCGGTGTCCAAGTGGGAATCGGGCGCGTGTACGCCCGACATCAGCCTGATCATTGCGCTGGCGCGGTTCTTTGAAACGTCGGTGGACGTGCTGCTGGGCTACGAATGGCGCTCGGGCGGTGTCAAGCAGACGCAGGCGCGCATTTTAACGCTGCGCGACGAAAAGCGCTTTGACGAGGCGCTCGCCGAGATGGACAGGGCGCTCCTGAAATTCCCGAACGTGTTCGACATCGTGTATCAGGGCGCGGTGCTCCACTCGCTGGCGGGCGTGGAGCGCAAGGACAAGGCGCTGTTCCGGCGCGCGCTGACGCTCTTTGAGCGCTCGTTGGATCTCGTCGGGCAGAAAAGCGACGACGAAATCAACGAGCAGTCCATCAAGACGCGCATCGCGGACGTATACGTCGCGCTCGGGCAGCCCGAGGACGCGCTGGCGATCCTCAAAAAGAACAACGTCTGCGGCGTGAACAACATCCGCATCGGCGAAGTCCTCGCAAGAGCCATGAACAAGCCCGACGAGGCGCTGCGCTACCTGTCCGAAGCGCTGTTCCGCCTGCTGTTTGATTTGCAGGACATCATGGTGTCCTACGCCGCGGCATACGCAGACAAGCGCGATTACAAGGCGGTGAACGACGCGATGCGGTGGATCGACGGCGCGCTCGCGCCCCTCGAATTGCCGGGCGCGACCTCGTACATCACGCGGCTGCGCGCGCAGTTTATGACGAGCAGCGCGGCGGCACAATACAAGGCGGGCGACGCGGCGGGCGCGCTGGAATCCCTGCGCGCCGCGAAGACCCTCGCCGAACGCTTTGACGAAGCGCCCGATTACCATATATACAACGTCCGCTTTTTCCACAGCGAAACGCCGTTGACAGGCTTTGACGACTTTGGCGACACGACCATGCGCGGCGTTGAGCGCGTGCTCCGCGAGGACAAGGACGCGCCCGAAGCGCTGCTGAACCTTTGGCACGAACTGACCTGCGATACGGGAGGAAAACATCATGAATGATTTTTATCGGTTGGACAACGCGAAGCTGCATGTCGACAGGCTGCTGGCGACCTACGGCGCGCGGAACGCGCGCGAATATGAGCAACCGGAAACGGCGGCGCGCCGCGAGCGCAGGCTGCTCACCGCCGTCGGGCAATGGATGTGCAAGACGGGCGAAAGGCTGCTCGAAACAAGCGGCGGCGCGCGGCTGCAAAGCGCGAAATAAGCTACAGCGTTTTCACATAGTAATACTGACGATACTCCGCAAAGCACGGCGAAACGGCGAACAGCCGCTGGTAGCCGTGCTTTTCATAAAACCCCGGCGCTTGGAAGCTGTAGGTGTTGAGCAATACGCGCCGCAAACCGTCCTTTCGCGCCGCGTCCTCAACGTGCGCAAGCAGCCGCGAGCCAAGCCCGCGCCCGCGCATATCCTCCGCAACGTACAGGAACTCCACCTCGAGCGTATCGAAAACGCCCGCCGCGACGATGCCCGCGACGAGCGTATCCTTATCCATTATATGGAAGTTATAGGCATGAAAGTCGCGCATAAACCGGCGGTTATACGCGCGCAGCAGTTGATGGACGGTATCGTTGTCGCGTTCATCGCTCGCGCGGATGGCAAGCGGCTCACAGTCCGTCATAGCCGACGATCTCCGCCTCCGGGCGGTACGCGGTATGCGCGGAAGCGGGCGTAACATCCTTTGCGGGATAGCCCGCCACCAGCAGCGCGACCGGCACGATGGTATCCGGCAGCGCGAACTCCACCCTGACCGCCTCGGGGATGAAGTACATCACCCACGTCGTGCCCACGCCGATCTCCGCCGCCGCCAACATCATGTGCGTGCAGACGATGCTCGCGTCAACGTCGCCCGAATCCTTGCCGTCAAACTCGCGCGTCCAGACGCGCGTTTTGTCGTAACAGACCCAGAACCCAAGCGGCGCGTCGAAATGACAGTGCGTGCACATGCGCATTTTGGCAAGCGCTTCCTCGCCCTGCACGACGATGATCTTCTGCGGCTGGTTGTTGCAGGCGGTCGGCGCGAGGTGTCCGGCGCGCAAAATCCTGTCGACATCCTCCCGGGCGACCGGGCGGCGGTCAAACTTGCGCACCGAATAGCGGTCTTTGGCGAGCGTCAGAAAGTCCGTCACCGTCAAGCCTCCTTATACGTGGTGGCACGCCACGAAATGCCCGGGCGCGGCTTCCTTCAGCGCGGGGCAGCTTTCGGCGCACTCCTTGGTCGCGCGCGAACAGCGCGTGCGGAACGCGCAGCCCGACGGCATTTTCAACGGGCTTGGCACGTCGCCGTGCAGCACGATGCGCTTGGCTTTCTGCGCCTTGTCGGGGTCGGGAATCGGCACGGCGGACAAAAGCGAGATGGTGTACGGGTGCAGCGGGCTGCGGTGCAGCTCGTTGGACGAGGCAAGCTCGACCATCTTCCCCAGATACATGACCGCGATGCGGTTGGAAATGTGCTTGACGACCGAGAGATCATGCGCGATGAACAGGTACGTCAGCCCGATCTTCTGCTGCAGATCCTCGAGCATGTTGATGACCTGCGCCTGAATCGACACGTCGAGCGCGGACACAGGCTCGTCGCAGACGATGAACTCGGGATTGGACGCGAGCGCGCGCGCGATGCCGATGCGCTGGCGCTGACCGCCGCTGAACTCGTGCGCGTAGCGCGTCGCCTGCTCGCTGGACAGCCCGACAATGGAAAGCAGTTCGTTGATGCGCGCCGCGCGCTCGGCGCGGTTTGCGCAGAGCTTGTGCACGTCGATCGGCTCGGCGACGATGTCGCCCACCGTCATGCGCGGGTTGAGCGAGGAATACGGGTCTTGGAACACGAGCTGCGCGCGCCTGCGGAACGCGTCGAGCGCGGGGCCCTTCTCGATTTTCACGCCGTCGAACCAGACCTCGCCCGCCGTGGGCTTATACAGGTGCAAAAGCGTCCTGCCAACCGTCGTCTTGCCGCAGCCCGATTCGCCGACCAGCCCGAGCGTTTCGCCCTTCTTGATGGAAAAGCTCACGCCGTCCACCGCCTTGAGCATGGTCGTGCGCAAAAAGCCCGTGGTGATGGGGAAGTATTGCTTTAAGTCCTTGACTTCCAATAAATCTGATTGCTTCCGGCTCTCGCTCATTGCCCGCTCGCCGCCTTTCCGGTGTCGATCCTGACGATGTTCCCCTGCTCGTCGCACTCGATGGCGTTGTTTTGCACGCCCTCCTGCACGTTCACCCAGCACGCTGACAGGTGATCGGGCGCGACCCAGCATTCCTTGGGCTGCTGTGTCAGGCAGATTTTCATGGCACGGTCGCACCGGGGCGCGAACGCGCAGCCCTTTGGCATGTTGAGCATGTCAATCGGCGTGCCGGCGATGGGGATCAGGCGCTCTTTCTCGTCGTTTTCGATGTTCGGGATGGAGCGAAGCAGCCCCTTGGTGTATTCGTGGCGCGGGTTATAGAAAATCTGCTGCGCCGTGCCGCGCTCGGCGACGCGCCCGGCGTACATGACGATGACCTCGTCGCACAGGCTGGCGATCACGCCCAAATCGTGCGTGATCATGATGATCGCCATGCCCAGCTTGCGCTGCAGCGACACCATCAATTCCAGAATCTGCGCCTGAATCGTCACGTCCAGCGCGGTCGTCGGCTCGTCGGCAATCAGGATGTCCGGCTCGCACGCCAGCGCCATGGCGATCATCACGCGCTGGCGCATGCCGCCCGACAGCTCGAACGGGTACTGGTCGATGCGGCGCGTCGGCTCGTTGATGCCGACCAATTCGAGCATCTCGATCGCCCGCGCGCGCGCCTGCTCCTTGTTGCGCCCGGTGTGCAACAGGATGGCTTCCATCAATTGGTCGCCGATTTTGAACACCGGCGTCAGGCTCGTCATGGGGTCTTGGAAAATCATGCTGACGCGGTTGCCGCGGATCTTCTGCATGCCGTCCTCCGGCAAGCCGACCAGCTCCTTGCCGTCCAGCTTCACGCTGCCCGACACGATGCGCCCGGGGCTCGTGAGGATCTGCAGGATGGAATACGCCGTCACGCTCTTGCCCGAGCCCGACTCGCCCACGATGCCCAGCACCTTGCCGCGGTCGAGGTTGAACGATACGTGATCCACCGCCTTGACCTCGCCCGAGGGCGTGAAAAAGGTGGTGCACAGTTCTCTAACTTCTAACAGGCTCATACGTCACACCTCGGTATTCGTCGAATGCTTTCTACGACCGCAGCTTGGGGTCGAACGCGTCGCGCAGGCCGTTGCCCAAAAGGTTGAACGACAGCACGATCAGGAAAA
>CAZEIC010000030.1:0-28991 GCA_964512175.1 uncultured Oscillospiraceae bacterium
AAGCATGCGCAAGCATACGATGAAAACTACCTATTGCAGTCGTATTATTTCGAATGATGTGCAGGGCTGCGCATTTCCCGCTGCGAAAAGCCTGTCATATTGTTTCGTGATATGTATTGTCAGGGTATTATTCAGGGACCAGACCAATCCAAAATACGGCGGAGGAAATTGCGTGCAGTACGACGTAGCGGCAATTGGCGCAGGGTTGTCTGGGTTGACAGCCGCAAGCCTGTACTTGCGGCTGCGAGCCAGTAGACTCTTGACGTAGGCGCCGAAGGCCTTCATAAAGCCTGTTGTTGGTCTTTTACTACCACAAGACTAACTCTCTTGATCACCGCGGATTTGACCGAGAAGCGGTTATCGTCCCCATATGGCGAGCATGATACAAAGCAAGCCCATATTGATCAGCGTGAATACACCCAGGTAACGCACAGGCTGCGCGTCCTCGGCCTGGCAATAGAGCTTGAAGGATATCAGGCTTGCCATAGATGCGATCAGAGTACCCATTCCGCCGATATTTGTGCCGGTGACAAGCGTCTGCGCATGATCGGTGAAGCTGCTGAGCATCAAGGCGGCAGGCACATTGCTGATGAACTGGCTGGCCAGCGCAGAAACCAGCACCTCGTTCCCCGTGAGCAGACGGGTGAGCAGGCTTTTCACCGCTTCCATCCTGGCCAGATTGCCTACAAACACGAAGAAAAAGCAAAAGGTGATCAGTAGACGGTAATCCACCTTCCTGAGTGCTTCCCGGTCGGTGATGAGCAGCATCACCGCCGTGATGGTAACCGCTGCGGGATAGGGTACGAACCGAAGCACAGCAGCCACGCACAAGAGGAACAGCGCTACAGGCAGCCATACCGACCTGTGCCGTGCCGGCATCCTCCGCGCACCGGTGCTCGTGCGCAAAGGCTCCGCGGGCAACAGCAGGCATAACAACAGTACCGCACCAAGCCCTAACGCCCCCGCCGGTAGAACGGCGGCAAAAAATTCCGATCCGGTCATCCGGTAGACGGAATACAGATACAGATTTTGTGGATTACCAAAGGGAGTTAACATGCTACCAAGATTGGCCGCAACTGTCTGTACGACTACAGTTACCAGCATGGCACGCGGATCGTCCCGCATCAGGATCAGGCAGAGCGGAACAAATGCGATCAGTGCCACATCGTTGGTGATGAGCATGGAGGACGTATAGCATAGAAGCACCAGAATCGTGCCCAGTCCGCGTCGTGTCCTGGCCAGACGGATGAAAAAGCTCGCCGCCGCATCCAGCAGCCCTTGGCCGCTCAGCGCACCCACCGCAGCCATCAATGCGAACAGAAGCGCCAGCGTGCGCAGATCGATGTAGGAGACATAGCTTCTGTCCGGCGGCACAAACAGCATCGTAAGCGCTGCTAGAAACCCCGAAAGAAACAGAACCGGATCTTTCCGCGCTACGCGCAGCAATTTTTGCATCATACTTCGCTCCATGCCTTGATTTGCACAACGCCTATTTTAGCACGGCGTTTTAGTGGGCGCAATAGAAGAAAGAAGTAAGGGGTGCGGATAAAATCCTAGACAATAGGAGTGCAGGGGGGAGTCCATGTATACGTACGGAGACCGAAAGAGAGCTGCAACCTGTTTGATCAATCCTCGGTATCTCGTCTTTCGGTATCGGAACATCCCCTTGACGACAGCGAAAACGTGCTCGACTTTTGCCCGGACAGAGGATTTCTCCCGCTCCCGGCGCTTGAGTTGACCCTGTGACCACAGAGAACGATTCTTGATTTGGGATGACGGCGGTTGATCTTGTATCGAATCTTCTTGCCCTGTTTGTTCTTGAGGATGGCGCCCGCACGCTTTTTAGCACCCAGATAGCCGCTGTTCCCATAGACGACTTCTTCCTCGCCGGTCAGTAGTTCCGGCATCGTCGCTATGTCGCTGATGTTGGCCGCGGTTACCTTCACCTTCTGAACCAGCCCGCTGTCCTTGTCCACGCCGATATGTGCTTCATACCCGAAGTGCCACTGGTTCCCCTTCTTCGTCTGGTGCGCGTCCGGGTCGCGCTGCTTCTCTCGATTCTTGATCGAAGGCGGCGCTTCGATCAGCGCTGAGTCCACGATCAACCCCTTTTTGAGGATGAGGCCCTTCTCCTACAGAAGAACCACCACCTGCTCAAGCAGCTTCTCCTGCAGTTCGTTCTTAATCAGCAGATTGCGGAATCGGCCCAGTGTATCCCCATCGGGAACCTGTTTGCTCGAGTCCACCCCACAGAACTCCGAGAATGCGCGGCTGTCGATGGCTTCCGTCACCGTCGCCATGTCAGACAGGTTATACAGATTCTGATGCACATACAGCCGCAGCATCAACTCCAGCTGGTATGGCCGATTGCCGCGCTCTCCCTTGTAATAACACGGCTTGATCAGAGCCACAAATGCTAACGAATACTCGAGCCACCCAGAGCAATTTCAAGCACAATCTCTGTTGACATAAGGGAACGTGTATGTTATATTATCGTTGCGCAAATCGGTGCGCGAGTGCCGAATCGCCTGCTACATGGCATATAACGGACAAGCGCAAAATTTGTTCGCCCCGCAAACAAACAGGTTCTATAGGTGAGGTTATGCAAGTTCGCAAATAATCCTTGAGGGCGCCCTGTATTCGGCGCTCCGCTTCCTACTTTCGTCATATCGCCGCGTGCATAGGCTACTCTGTAAAGTTCGCTGATCATATGGTGACAGAAGCAACACGGGCAAAGGGTGCGGACGCGGAAGTCATGGGTGATTTTTACATTGTCTTCTGGATGGGGACTGTGCCGAACGATGTATCAAATATGCGCCTTGAACCGCGATATAACTCCGGAACACACGTAAACGATTGCTTGGGACAGGGAGGAAAGTATCCATGGCGGTTTTGCCAACGTTTATTCCAAATCTTAGCCACATCTGACTTTTTCGTGTCAGAGAAAGTGCAATATTCTATTTGTCATTCTCTGTATGACCATTGCCATAACAACAGCGAATATCAGAATGAAATGATCGAGGAACCGGATATGAAACAATTTTTACGCTTTGCGTCGATCGTTCTGGCTTTGATCATTCTGATCCCCATTATACCGATGGTTATGGCGGATGAAGAACCGCTGGCGGAAGTGTCCGCCGACCGCACTGAGGGGACAACGGGTGAGCAAATCACCTGGACGGTATCGCCCTCCGCCGCTTGGGCGCCGGCGACGTGCGCCTACTTGCTCTATCGCGATATGCAGTTGATCGACTACCAACCAGCAAGCGGCGCGCTGTTTTACCAGTATACACCCGACACGGCCGGAAGATATCGCCTGATTGTGTGTGCCTCGGATGGCGCAAAATCCGTGTTTGTAAGCTCCGGGGATGTTTTGGTATTGGCTCCTTTGCGCATAGTTTCCGTCGCTGCCAACCGCCCTCGCATCTCGCTGGGTTCGGTCGCAACATGGACGGCGCGCGCAAAGGGTGGCGACGGCAAAACGCTCTTCGCTTTCTTCATTTACCGCAACGGAGTCCTCCTTGAGTTGCGCATACCGGACGATCCGGAGAGCGGGATACTCAACTACACGCCGGAAAAACCCGGCACGTATACCGTGGACGTGCTCGCAAGCAGCTCTAACGGGAAGGCGAAGATGGCGGGCGCTACGATTGTTGTAACGGAGGGTGAATCAAAACCGCTTGCCTTGACAAGTGTATACGCAGACGCGCCCGACGTTCTTCTGGGCGAGGAAATCGTGTGGTCAGCGACTGCCTCGGGCGGAAATGAAACCATCGCATTTACGTTCTTCCTTTATAAAGACGGAGAACTTCTGTCCTTTGCCCCGGTCGGCACATCGTCTGTATTCCGCGTGACGCCTGCGGAGCCGGGCGTATACGCAGTCTCCGTGCACGCAAACAGCGGGTTGGAAAACGCAAACCTCATGAGCGGCAATGTGACTGTGGTGCAGCCCGGAGGCATACGGCTGACTTCCGTCACCTGCAACCGGAACAAAGCAGTATTGGGGGAACCGCTGACCTGGACGGCGCAGACGGATGGCGCCTTGGGTACGGTGGATTATTCTTTTGCGTTGTACCGTGATTGGAAATTCATCGGCCTGTATGAAACCAGCAGTTCTCCGACGTTTTCATTCACCCCGGAAGCCGCTGGCACCTATTCCGTGATTGCGTACGCAAAAGACGGCCTGCGCTCCGCGAGCGCGCCTTCGGCGGACGTGCTGGTCGTATCCACAGGGCTGTTTGTCGAATCCGTAACCACAGATCAGCTCACCGGCGCGGTTGGGAAGCCCATCACCTGGACCGTACACACCACAGGCGGCAAAAATCTCAAGTACATGTACTTTGTCTACATGAACTGGGAACTCGTATACTCATCCGGTATTATGACCGAAAGCACATTCACATACACCCCAAACGGTACGACCAATTTCTATCGTTATTATATTGAAGGCATTGTGAGCGACGGGGAGCAGATGGTAAGCTTTAAAAGCCCAGTGTTGCCCGTCGCAGTGGCGGGAAGACCTCGTATCCTCTCAATTGTACCCGACCGGACAACCTCATATCCCGGCCAAAAAATCACATGGACAGTGGAAGTCGACTACGGCGCGGATTTGTCTGACGAAATCGGCCAAATCGCATTTTGGCTATTCCATGATTCGGATGAAACGGCTGTGGATTACACCGAATACGCGAGTGTAACGAGCTATGCTTTTACACCGACACAGCCGGGCAAATATCTCCTGCATGCGGCCATCGACACAGGTTCGGACTATCTTGTCGCCGAGGCATTGCCCGCAATGGTGATCGATCCGACGTCAATAGAGTTCGACATAGTGCTTGAGCCGGGCCATCCCCCGGACATCGTTTTAAATACCGCAACCCCAGCGCCCACGCCGCCCATATCCCAAATCACCCTCCCGGATGTAGACTTCTCGGCCATACTCGCAACCACTCGGCCGCCTATGGCACCGGAAAAACCGAATCCCACGCCAACACCCGCGCCGACCGTCAACACCAATCTTCCGAAAACCGTTATCCCCAATATTCGTTTGCCATAATGCCCAGTTTTGAATGCCATCATCGCCGTCAATCATTCATCTGTGTTGATGTCTATGAACACTCAATCTTGGTGATCCATCAATCAGTACATTTTCCGGCGAACTCAACGCCACGGCAAACTGGGATGTGCAGTTTGACGTTTATTTGCTTCTGACGATTACAGTTTTTGGAGTGTGAATCGTATCAATTCATGGTTACTTTGCCACCGGAGACGGCAGGATTTAAACATACCCTGCATCTACTTCTTTGCGGGAACGAGAAAACCCGTGCGTACCGTGCCTTTATGGGCAATTGGGGTATAGTCCATAAGGCGCGTCCGCATCCGCATACAAGCCCAGAAACTCCCATTCGGGATTGCTGGTGATGAAGCGCGTGTAGTGGTCAACCTGCGCGGCGTAGGAGGTTTGCTGCTCTTCGTCGTCCGTGCTGACGCGGGCGTATGCCGCGACGCGCAGCCTGTTTGTCACAGGCGCGTTGACGGGCTTGAAAAGCTCTTTCGTGGCGGGCATGTCCATGATCCTGCGCCCGTCCGAGGTGATGCGCTCTTTTGCGCCTATGAAAGTGAAACCTCGGCAGTCGGGGGCATGCGTGGCGATGGACGGTTCGTTCGTCGTGGTATGGTCATGCGCTCCTATAAACGGTTCGTTCGTCGTGGTATGGTCATGCGCGCCGATGGACGGCTCGCCCACCATAATATCTCCATGTGCGCCGATGGACGCTTGATATTCGCTCTGCCGACTGAATTCGCTCATTGCTTTCTCCTTCTCGCGTACTCCGCCGCCTGCGATCGCATATCGTCCGTCCAACTGTCCCGGCGTGAACGGTCGCGCCAGACGCGCTCTACTTCATGCCCGTCAACGAATACGAAAACCACATGGTTGAAAGACGGGACGCGGATTGCCTTGATTTTCGTGCGAAAGAGCGCCGCGTCAAAAACGTCCAAGCCCAGCACGTTGGCGGACAGGACGTATAGCACGTCCTCCGGGATTTGCTTGGTATGGCAGAATGCCTTGCCTTCATGGAGATAGGTCACGCAATTCCACGACACTTTGCCGCCCAACGTTACTCGCTTGTAATGGCAGCCGCAGTTGCCGCAGACGATCATCCCCGTGAAGGGGTACCGCCCCGGCGCAGAAGGTCGAGGCGCATTGGCGCTCCTGCGTGCATTGGCGCTCCTGCGCTGCACTTCTTCCTGCACACGCTCAAAGGTTTCACGGTCGATGATCGCCTCGTGGTCGTCCGAGATGTAATGGCTTCTCAATTCACCGTGATTGTGCCGTTGCCGTTTCGTCAGGTGATCTTTGACGAACGTCTTTTGCAGCCGCAAATCGCCGACGTACTTTTCGTTCCGCAGCATTTTCGCAATTGCGCTCTCGCCAAAGCGTTTCCCGCTGCGATTGACGACGCTCGTCTCCATGAGCCGCTTCATGATGGCGTTCTTGCCCAGACCCGAAAGAAAAAGGGCGAAGATCGTCCGCACGACCTCCGCCTCTTCGGGGACTACGATGAACCGTCCCTGCATCATTTTGTAGCCGTACATGGATATGGGAGTTGGCTTTCCGTCCCGAAAACCGTTGCGAATCTTCCATTTGCAGTTTTCGCTGACCGACAGGCTTTCCGCCTGCGCGATGGAGGCGAGGATGGTGAGCAGCATTTCGCCATCCTTGCTCTCCGTGTGGATGAAAAAACTGGGCACGCATCATGTGTGCTTCTACCGACGCCATCCTTGACGGAACCTTGAAAAACGATGAGCGGTGGATACCGACGGCGAAGAACTCATGAGCAAAACCAACTTCCGTTCGCCGTCGGATTCTTCATGGTATCGTTTTTCAAGAACCCGTCAAGGACAAGCCGCCTGCGGCGGTGGCTGCTTGTGCTGCTAAACCAAGCGCTCCTCTGGCTCAGAATCTATCAGCAATGGCTATTGGTCGAACGAATGGTCTTCACCCTTCATGATCGCTGGTAAGCGCTTATATAGCATGGCTGTCATGAATCAGCATCACATGAGATAATACATATCAGGAGACATAAAAAACTATAGCATGAAACTTAAGTTGTTTTCGATCCTGCTTTATCAGCTTCGACAGCGCGGCTTGCGCCTTACAGTTGCCGCAGGTGTACTTGCGCCCACGAATGTAGTTCTGTGAATAGGTAGGCGCACCGCAGATGCGACAGGACGGATAATAGCTGCTTGAGTGACCTTTGCCCCCTGTGAATATCAAAGAGATTGCCCTGTATGATGATCATGCAGGAAATCGTCAAGAGCGACCCGCACTCCGTTCTCTGCGCTTATAGCCTGTGGTATGAGTACCTGAACATTGCCGCGCAAGGGGACGTGATGCTGCTGTTCTTCGCGCTGGAAGACCCGGACAGCAACGATCTATATCTGCGTATACTGGACGAAGCGACGACGCGATACCCATTCCTCGATCGTGATCGCGTGTACATGACCGGACATTCACACAACGGTCACTACGCCATGGAGTTCATGCGCAGACACCCTGAAGCGTTGGCGGGTGTCGCAACGCTCGGCAATCCGCACGGATTAACAAACGTCATCGACAACGCGCGCACGCTTGACGACGCAATCGCCCGTATGCGCACGCTGGATATGCCCTGCATCAACATAGACGGCGAATGGGAGAACTACTTTTCCTGCAAGTATCTGACCGTCATGCGCGGCAAGCCCATCACGCCGCAAATGAAAGCTGACGCCTGGAACAATCGTCTGCAAGCCTTTCGCTGTCCTCTGCGGAGCGAACAAGAAATACTCGCCGCGCCCAACAGCGACGACCTTGCGACAAGCAAGCTCGGCGTTCCTGTTGACCGCAGCGAGGTGGTATACTTCGAGGGCGACGAATGCTATCTCGGCGACGTTCTCAATGAGGATGGTGAGGCGCGTCTACGCGTGGTGACATTGGAGAACTGGCCGCACGCGACATCCGCGCACGCGCCTTGGCTCAGTTGGTCGTTCCTGCGGCGCTTTGTCCGCGACCGTGCGACGGGAAGAATCGTCGATACGCACCGAACCAAACGATGAATAATGGCTTAGCTTTCGATTTATCACATATTGCCAATCCACAAATCGCTGCCGACATGCCGCAGATGGTTCTGGAACGCGTTCGTGCCGTTGACGATATCCAACTGGCTGACCAGCTCCACCTTGTTCTCGATCAACCATTTACGAAGTTTCGGTGAGGTCAGGCATAACGCGTCCTGTAAGGGAGCGCCGTCGAAATACGCGCGGTCATATCTATACCAGAACATGAAATCGTCGTATACGTAACTGTCCAAATAGCCGGGGTGCAGCGTAAACCCGGCTGTTTCTTTTTGCAGAAGACCGCCCTCGTCGCGCAGGAGATAGCCAAGCGGGTCATACGTACAGTTGCGAACGCGGCTGTCCTCAGAATATCGCGGCGCGGCGTAGGACGACGTTTGCGGACGCTCGCTTTTGGCGGGCATCGCAAGCGTATGATTTCCTTGCTCCTTGGGGCGTTCGTTACGAATGCCGTACTCTTTACAAATCCTAGTCGCCACGTCGCCGACAACGCCGCCTGTAAAGCGTGTGCCGTTGGTTACGTCCACATAACCCATGAACCCGCCGAAATCCGGCACGCGCCCCAGATAGCGCAGATACTTGTCCATCTGCGCCGTAAACTCGATATACACTTCGTCAGGGTCGGCGTCGAGCATGGCGGAGTGCTCCGGGTGATCCCACATGTCGCGCCGGAACTTGAAATTGCCGTTCTCATCCAGCAGCGATGGTACACGCGCGGGATCGGCGCTGGGCTTTCCCCACCAGTGCACATGCCAGCCCACGGCGACCCAAGGGTATTGACGTAAGGTTTCCAGTGCGTCCACCGCGCCGGGGGTGGTCGGCATTACGTTGGCGTAGGTGCACATGTCTTGTTTGAGGATTTCCTTGACCGCCATGTTCCAAACCGGCGTATACCCAAAATCATCGCATCGAAGAACCAATCTCATTCCGTTACCTCCTGCCTTCAAGCGTATTTTTCTACATCATAGTTTGACAAACGAAATGGGAGCAATCCAAATACGCGGGCGGTGCGTTTAGAAACCGCATAAATTCAGGGGGCGATTATTGCGGGTTCGCAATCGGACTCCGTAAAAATCGAATTGTATTTGTTATCGCATGACTTTATTATATAAGAAGAATGGAGGGATCGTTTGTGACAGATTTTCAAATGCAGGACGTCATGGTCAATCAAATGCCCACAAGGCGCGTGCGTTGGGCTTGCTATGTGTATCCGTCCAGTTGGGCGTGGCTACGCGATTTGCGAAAGTATAACAGGACGCGACGCGTGTATGCCTGCGACCCCTATGCCGAGGTCTATCAATTCCGCGATAATCTGTTTGGTATCTTTACGGAGAATTGCGACGGCATGGGCGATATGTGGCAGTACCTGATCGTTGGTCCTGAAAAGGCAATGCTCGTCGATACAGGCTTCGGGCTGGGCGATTATCAGGCGTTATGCGACGCGATCACGGGCGGAAAGGAATTGATCGTTGTCAACACCCATTATGGCGTCGATCACGCGCTGGGCAACTGTCGGTTCAAGCGTGTATACTGCCATGAGACGCTTGTGAAAAAGCTCGGGACGCAGCATGCGCATATGTGGGATTACCTCTTTGACGAAGCGGGTAAGGGCATCTGGCTCGATTTCGACCGCGCCGCGCTGCCCGTATTCAAGCCATATGAGATCGTCGGCGTACCGGACGGCTACACATGGGATTTAGGCGACGGATACGAAATAGAATTGATTTTCACAGGCGGACACACGGATCATCATGCGGCGTTTTTGGATAAACATAACCGCGCGTTGCTGTGCGGCGATATGATTTGCAGTAGCATGACCAATTGCGGCAGTCTGCAGCCCGGTAAGGGCGACTATCCGGAATATAGCACGTTTTGCTATTTCCGCGATCGCCTCGCCTATATTGTCAGCCGCGGAAGCGAGTTTGACAGCGTGTTCCCGGGGCACTATATCGTAGATGTGAATAAAGCCGTGCTCGATGATGAGCTGTTCGCCGTCGAAGCTATCCTTCGAAACCCAAACGGCTGCGATTTTGTGAAAGAACAGTTGGGGCGCGACGGCAAACCGCATGCCGTTTGTTATAAGAATATTACGAACTTTGGCGTGATAACCTATCGACAGGAATAGTATACAAGGCTCTAAGGAATTGTTGCGTGCGTCGCCCGTATCTCCGAAAAGCAGCGTTCACCATGGCGGATTGTCAAGCAGCCGGGCGTAGAAGCCGTCGAGCATCGCGTCCATATATGCGCCGCGATACGCGCCCGCGAAGAAGCGATCGGCGGTTTCGTCTGCCAGCTTTTGCCAGCACGCGTCTTCCGCGCCGGGGACGATCGGATAAAACAGCACGCCGCTCTCGCGCGCCGCGTCGTGATCGCCCGGCGCGTCGCCGATTTTCAGCACATGCTCCGGCGAATACCCCGCGCGCATCGCGAGGCGAATACATTGGGCTTTTGTGCCAAGCTCCTGCCCGGCGACGACGGCGGCGAATTTGTCCAACCCGCACGCAGCCCATTCGCGCGCGAGCGCTTCGTGCGGCGTAGCCGACACGACCACAATATCCGCATGATGCGAAAGCGTCTCCAGTGCCCGAACGACGCTTGGAAAGGGCGAAAGCCCATGCACGACGCGGCGCACGTTATCGTCCACCTCGCGCGACCACGCCGCCGCCGTTACGAGCGCCGGTTCAGGGTTCGAGATGGTCTGGACATATTCTTCCAGCGTCGCCGCGCTTAAGGATGGCGTTTGCGCCATCCACTTTTTGAGCGGCGCGAGGTCTGGCAGACGCCAGCCAGCTTTGATCACTTCCGGATGCCTCGCCGTCATCTCAAGCGTGCGGATGAGCGCGGGAAAGCGGTTTGTCCCGCGCGTGCACGAATACAGGTTGACGAACTCCGCCGCCTCGCGCGCGTACCGCGATGCGTTCTGCAAGCCCCAAACATTGACCGTTGCCGGGCAAAAGCATTCCTTGTGCTTTAGCTCCATATTGTCAAACACGCAGCCATCGGAATCGACGCACACAAGGAAGTCATGCGTTTTGCGCATGGCGGCGAAAAGATCGGTCATCCGTGCACCCTCTGTCGTCACAGTCTTGTATCCCAGCGTCCGCAAAAAACCGCTTCGCTCGCTTCGCCCCGGAAAGCCGACAGCCCCACGAGCTTCTCGACTGCCGCGCGGATATACTCGCGCGTGGGCGCGTAGGCGTTGATGAAGGTTTTGAGCATGGGCACGTCGTACAGGTGGTTGGTGTAATTGAGCGATATGCCGACCGTCGGCACTTCGTGGACATACCAGGGAAGCTCGGAAGAATGCGACACCGACCACTTGACGCGCACGTTGTTTTCCTGCGCATACCCTTTCATGTTGACGACGACCAATGCAAGGTCGTAATCTTGTTTGAAACGCTCGGCTGGCTCGGTCTGGATCATCCGATAGCGGTTGGCGACGTCCGGGCGCTCGCATTCCATTTCGTAATAATCGGCGTGCGCCGTGACCGTGAATCCCACGCGCTCGAGTTCCTCCACCACCATCTTTTTCGCGGGGTCGATGCCGTCCAGATAAGACACCGGCGCGCTTTGGACAAAATAGAGCTTTACGCGGCGCATATCGGAAACGTGTATTGGCAAAAGCTCCTGCGTGTCCTTGACGAGCGTGACGCTCGCGTCGGCGCACATTTCCGCGATCTTGTGATGTCGCTCGCACCCGACCGCGGCAAGCCCGTCCTTGGGCGGAAAGGAGAGGCGGTGCAGACCGAGCTTGGCTTTCAGGCCAAGGATGCGCGTCAGCGCGTCGCGCAGCCGTTCCTCGGTGATGACGCCGTTTTGATAACCCGCCATCATGTAGCCATAGTCTTCTGCGACGTCGTTGAAGAATAGGAACATGTCGCATCCCGCCGCAATCGCCCCCGGAACCTGCACGCTTCTTGGCGCGGCGCACGCAAGCCCCGCCATGTGCGACGCATCGGTCAACACCAGACCGTTGAAGCCGAGCCTGTCGCGAAGCAGGTCTTGCAGAAGCTCCGGCGCGAGCGTGGCGGGCAGGATGTCTTGGTCGCTCGTGCCGGGGCGCAGCGCTTTTTGGTAGGCGGGCAGGCAGATGTGCCCCACCATCACGCTCTCCAGCCCCGCCGCGAACAGCGCCTTGTAGACCTTGCCAAAGCTCTCGTCCCACGCTTCGCAAGACAGATCGTTGCAGCCCATGACCAAATGCTGGTCGCGTTCCTCCACGCCGTCGCCGGGGAAATGCTTGGTGCAGCAAGCGATGTTCGCCTCATGCGCGCCCTCCATATAAGCAAGGCACCGCGCGATCACCCTGTCGGGATCGTCGCCGAAGGCGCGGGTGTTGACGATGGTATTGCGCCAGTTCAGCAAAAGGTCGCTGACGGGCGCGAACGTCCAGTTGCAGCCGATGGCGCGCGCTTCCGCGCCCGACACGCGGCCCAGCGCGCGAGCGATATCAGGCGACGCCGCGCCGCACGCGGCGGGAGGCGCGACGAGCGTGCCCTCCTTGACCGCGCCGCTGCCGCCCGCCTCGCAGTTGGAGGCAATCAGCACCGGCACTTTGCTTTTTTCCTGATAGCGCCTGTTCTGCTCGTAGATCTCCTCCAGCGTGCCGCCCTGCCAGCGAATGCCGCCGACGTGCCATTTTTCGCAAAACGCGTCGATGACGGCGGGACGGCGGTCAAGGTTCATGCAGATGAAAAGCTGCCCGATCTTTTCCTCGATCGTCATGCCCTCGATGGTCTTTTCGACCCAGCGAACAGCCTCGTCGTCTAAATAAAAGGGGTTGATCCGCAAATCGACCATGGCAATCTCCTTACGACGCCGCTTGCAGCGTTTTCTTCTTTTCCAGCGCCTCGGCAATCCGCGCGCGCTCCGCGCTGCGCTTTTTGAATACATCTTTATTGGCGAGGAAGACCAAGAACAGGATAAACAGCGCCATATTCGCCACGCCCGTCTTTGGCTCGGACAATTCCAGCGTCGTCAGCCCGTAGCTGAACAGCTTGACCGTCAACGACGCCACGATGATGCCCACCGCCTGATTGGAGCGCAGCGCCAGATAGCCGCCCACCAGCATCGGGAACATATTGGCGACCACCGCGCCGTTGCTCGTCATGCCCAGCGACGCCGTCATCTGCGTGGAGAAGGACACGTCCATCACGCCCGCCACACACACCAGCGCGCCGGCGAGCGCGTAGCAGATCACAGCGTGCCGAAAGATGTTGATGCCGCTGTTCTTGGCGATGTACTGCGAGCCTTGTATCGCGCGCATCTGGTAGCCAAAGCGCGTGGTATTGAGCAGCACGCTGACCAATATCGCCACCACGATGACAAGCCCGATGATGAACGTCGTATCAGTTAGTATCTCCATGCCGCTTACGCCAAAGAGGTTCAGACCTTTGCCCTGCGAGGCAACATAGGGCACGCATTCCCAAATCAGCCCGATGCCGACGCCCAGCACCATCGGCGGCACGCGCGTGACAATGAACACCATGCCCGTGATAAACCCGAACACCAGCCCGAACAGCACCGCCAGCAGCAAAAACCATACGCCCGACAGCCCCATAGAGAGCGCGACGATGCCGCCCACAATCGTGCCCGCGAGCCTTTGCGCGCCCAGCGAAAGGTCGAACCTGCCGCAGGTGAGGTTGAATGAGAGCGCAAAGGCGATGATGGCGGCGATGCCGGTGTTGCGCACTAGCGTTTTGACGTCAAGAAAGGTATTGATGAGGTGACGGCCCTTGATGGCGTAGCAAAGCAGCTCCATCACCAAGAACGTAACGGCTGGGAACGCCAGCGTAAAGAGCGCGTTTTTGATCTTCGTGTTCATCGTGATCCCTCATTATCAGAGAATCGGGGGAAGAGGCTACCGTGCGCCGGCGCGGCAGCCTCTCATGATTACTTCACTTTCTCCGCGATGATGGCATTGACGTCCGCGAGCGCCGCGAGCTTGTCTTCAAATGTCTTGAACGTGACGGAAGCGTCGTTTTCCACGCACAGCGCCTTGAGGTCGGCGGCGCCCAGCACGTAGGTTTCCGCCGAGGTGTCCAGCTTGCTGATGCCGTCATAGGTGGCGGCGTCCATGCACGCCCACGGCTCGACCTTGAACAGCACGGCTTTGCCGCCGTCCTTCATGGCTTCCGCGTGACCGGTCAGCGCGTTGTAGAGGATGGCGGCGCACACGCCGTTGGCGTTGTTGAGCGGATTGACGACGGCGGCGTTGAGGATGGTGTCGCCCGTGGGGTCGAGCGTGGCAAAGCCCGTCGCCGTCTGCGCTTCGATGGACGCCGTGCCGATGACCTTGATGTTCTTGCCGAGCACCTTTTCCACGTCCGAGATGGCGTTGGCGAAGATGGAGTAGCCGAACACCGCCGCGAAGATGTCGTAATCGCCCGTCTGAAGCTGCGTTTGCAGCGACGCCGTGACGGCGCCCACATCGACGCCGGGGTAGATGTAGATGCGGATGTCGGGGTTGCCGGTTGCAATCGCGCCGGGGTCCTGCGTGTTGATGATCTCGTCGATGGTCTTGTCATATGTCAGGTTGAACTTCTTTTGCATGGCCTGCAGTATGCCCTGCACCGAATAGTAGTGCGACGCCGCGCCCTGCCCGATCGCGCCGCCGACCGCCGCGCCTGAGAAGATGAACACGCTGTGGTTTTCGCCGTCCGCGAGCAGACCTTCAAACGCTTTTTCATACGCCGCGCCCATGCCGACCGCCGACGCGCCGCAGTGCCCGAGGTTGTTGGGGATATCGGCAACGTCGCTGTTGAGCGCCGAATTCTGGGTGATGAAGAACATGCCCATCTCCTGCGCCTTGCGCGAGCCCTGCGCCACCGCGTCGTTGGAGGTGACATAGTTGATAACGCCGACGCAGCCGGCGGCGTAGGCACGTTCCATGAAATCCACCAGGCCGTTGACGTCGTTGAGCTTTTCGGACATCATGAATTCCATGTCGAGCGCGGGGCCGACTTCGTTTTCGTAGTAGGTCTTCTGAATCTCCCAGCTTTCGCCCTCGAAGATGGTGGCGACGGCGATCTTGTACTTGGCGGCGGCGTGCGCCGTGCCGGTCAGCGTGGGAAGCAGCGTCATGGCAAAGCAGAGCGCCAGCATGATGGAAACGAGTTTCTTCATGGGGATACCTTCCTTTCAATATGGCATTGAGGGATCTATCCTGCAATGGGAGCGCCTCTCCCAGCGCATCCTGTATCAGCCCTCGGGGGCGGGAAGCGCCTGCGGACGCTTTTGCGCCGTGCAGACGAGCAGGAGGAACAGCACGCCGCGCACGCCTTGGATGATCGTGGAATCGACGTTGATCATCAGCAGACCCTGATTGAGCACGCAGACCGTCAGAGAGCCGACGATGCCCGCGTATACGAACGAACGGCTGCCGCCGAAGATGGACATACCGCCCAGCACAAGCGCGAGCATGCAGTCCATGTTGAGCGAGGTCAACGTGTTTTGCCCGATGGAACTTGCGCGCACGATGGCAAGCAGCGACGCGATGCCGCAGCCAACGCCCGCGATGACAAACGCGAGCATCAGGTATTTACCGCCCTTGATGCCCGTCTGCTCGGCGCAGGTCTGGTTCGTGCCGATCATGCGCAAAGAACGCCCGATATCGGTGAAGTGAAAGAGCACGACCGAGATCAGAAAATACGCCGCGAACGCGATATAGGGAAAGCGCGCGTCCTTTAGCCCGGTAATCATTGCGTAGGGCAGCGACACCGTCGCGCCGCCCAGAATCGATTGCTGAATGGCGACCAGCAGCGTCATCATGACGATGGTCACGAACATCACGCGCACATGCAGCATGGTGGAAAGCAGCGCCGAAAGCGCCATCAGCGCCACGCCCAGCCCTACGGCAACGAGCGCCATCACCAGCACGCTGCCGGTTGCGTTATACGCCATGCCCGCGAGCGTCGCCGTCAGCACCGTCGTCGCGCCCATGGCGAGGTTGACGTTGCCGGTGGCGAAGATGAACGCCGCGCCCGTCGCCACCACGCCGACGATCAGCGCTTGCTCCAGAACGATCTTCATGCTGATGAACGAGGTGAAGCGCCCGCCCGTCATCAGTGAGAAGAACAGGATCAGCAGCCCTAGGAAGATGACCGGCAGCAGCTGCGCAATCAGCCGGCTCTCCAGCATGCGCCGGATGGAAAACGCCCGTTTTGTCGTCGCGTGAGTCGTCATGGGTTGCCTCCCGATCATATCATGTAGTTGATCAGTTCGTGCTCGGTGGGTTGCTGGGCGCGCAACTTTTCACAGCGCACCTCCCCGTCCTTGAGGATGAGGATGCGGTCGCACATGCCGATGAGCTCCTGCAGTTCCTCGGAAATCAGCAGGATGGTCTTGCCCGCCTTCTTCATCTCATAAAACAGCTTGTACATCGCCGCTTTCACGCCTACGTCGATGCCGCGCGTCGGGCAGTCGAGGATGAGGATCTCGGCGTTGGACGCGACCCACTTGCCGAACACCACTTTTTGCTTGTTGCCACCCGACAGGGTGTTGACGGGATAATGCTTGCCCGCGCACTTGATGGACAGTTCGCGTATCTGCTCGTCCACATAGCGGCGCTCCTTGCGGCCGGATACGAGGTTCAAAAACCAACGGTTGACTTTGTAGCCGGTCGAGGCGATGTTTTCATAGATGGTCGCCGAAAGCCCGAGCGATTCGGCGTCGCGGTTTTTGGACACATAGGCGATGTGGCTGTCGATGGCTTTTCCGGGGCTGTCGATGACCGCGCCGCCCGCCGTAACGCGCCCGTCCAGCACCTTTTCGATGCCAAACAGCGCGCGCCCGACGGTGTGCATGCCGCAATGGGACAGCCCGCCCAAGCCCAATATTTCGCCCTTGTGCAGTTCAAGGTCGAAGCATAAAAGATCGCGCAGGGTGGTCACGCATTCTGCCTTCAAGACCACCTCGTCTGAAAAGCCGTCCATGTCGCTGCGGTAGTAATCGCCCTTGATTTCGCGCCCGACCATCATGCGGCGGATCGTCCCCGGCTCGTATGCGTCGCGGTCGAGCGTGCCGATGATCACGCCGTCGCGCAGCACGGTCAGCGTATCGCAGTGTTCCATCATCTCGTCCAAATCGTGGGAGATGAACAGCACGCATTTGTCGTGCTCGCGCTGATAGTCCATCATGCGGTAGAGGAACTCGCGCCCCTCCAGAGAAAGCGCCGTCGACGTCTCGTCCACAATCAGCAATTCAGGCTGCCAGTACATGCACTTGACGATTTCGATGATTTTGCGCTTTTGCATGTCCAGCTCGCGCGTGCGCTGATCGGCGCGCAAGCTCGTCACGCCCAGCTCGTCCAGCAGATTTTGCGCCGCCCGCGTAAGCTTGCGTCTGTCCACCAGCGGCCCGCGCCTGAACATCTTTTCATGCCCGAGGAAGATGTTTTCCGCGACCGTGATGTTCTCGATGCTCCCGGCTTCCTGCACGATCATGCCGATGCCGCGCTCCTGCGCGTAGAGCATGCTGGCGGGCTTCCACGGCTCGCCCTTGTAGAGCATGTCGCCGCGCGTCGCCTCCTGCATGCCCGCGATGATGGAGGACACGGTGGATTTGCCCGAACCGTTTTCGCCGATCAAGCCGTAGACGCGCCCGCGCTCGAGCGTAAAGGAAACGTGATCGAGCGCGACGGTTACGCCGAAGTTTTTGTCCATATCGCGGACTTCCAGCAATGGGGTATGCTCGGTCATGACGCGGCTGCCTCCCTTGGCGGAATTTCATAGAGGATATGTGCATAATAACGCCAATAACGACATATGTACATTGCAAAAGAAGCGCATTTTGATTGCAATTTGGTCTTTTTTGTGCTATGATGGCGCTATGGAGTACGATGTACGCAGCGGAAGCTACACCTTTAAGCACAAAACGGACGCCGAGCCGGCGGCGGCTCACGAGAAGTTCAAGGAGCACTACCATACCATGTACGAGCTGCTCTATTTTCTCGAGGGCGACGCCGATTTCGCCATCCAGCACACGCTGTACCGCCTCAAGCCGCACTGCCTGCTGGTGGTCAAGCCGGGCGAATTGCACAACCTTGTGGTCAAGTCCGGCAAGCGCTACGAGCGCATCGTGCTGCGTTTTGGCGCGGAAACGTATCGGCAGCATTGCGCGACAGGCTCGACCGCCTCAGCAAGGTGTACGACATCCGGGGCACGGTGCTCTCGCAGGAGATTTTCCGCCTCGACCGGCATTATCGCGAGATCGACGAGGACATGCGCCTGACGGCGTTTCAGGCGGCGCTTTGCGTGGTGCTCTCCTACCTCGTCAGCGGCGAGCACATCAAACTGTACGCCGACGAAACCAACGAGGAGATCGCGCGCATCATGCGCTATATCGCCGACGACCTGCCCAACATCCAAACCATGGACGACCTCTGCCGCGCGCTGCACCTGTCGCGTTCGGCGCTCAAGAAAATCTTCTTCGACCATTTCCAAACGCCCGTCATGTCCTACATCCGCACGCAAAAGTGCATGAAAGCAAACGCCATGCTCGCCGACGGCGCCTCCGCGACCGAGGTGGCAAGCGCCTGCGGCTTCCAGTATTACTCATCTTTCTACCGCGCGTACTTGCAGGTATTCGGTCGCCCGCCGTCGGAGCGGCGGTAGGCAGATGTCCCCTGACGCGCGAAGTTCGTGGCGTTATGCTTACCTTGGAACCGCTGGTTGCCAAGCACGCGTCTTGGCAAAAACATGGCGGAACTTGAATTGTCATCTTTTCTTGCCAGAGTCTGGCATACCCTATGGAGTGCCATGTGGATTTCTCGCAACCGAATAATACTGAATATCGACAAGCCCGACCGTACTTAACGAGTCGGGCTTATCGCTGTATGTATTATCAAGGCTTCTGCGTGCATCAACCCCGATGTCCGGACGCACAACCGGACATCCAGTCTGATAGAAAAGAACCCGTATGGGAAACCGTGTGGGTTCTTTTTGCGTTACGGAAGCTGAAAGGCTTGTGGCGCAAGGGTTTGCGGGGCTATTGGACGTCTATTGTAGGTAGTTTCGGACGAGAATATGTAGCTGGTTGAGAGCGCTCTACTGACGGATGATTTGCCCCACCGTTACCCCTCGGAAAGAAGGACGAGCATTGGACGAAACCCTCAAGAATTCTGCAAGGTTGACGGGCACGGGCGTCATTTTCCTCGCGCAGGATTACCTGACGTTTCCTCTCTGGCGGACGGCTAGTTCACCTCGGAATACGGTCTGGTCCGCTGCGGCAATCATTAGGTGGACAGCGTGCACCATTGCTCGTCTTTCTTTGCGAACAACGCGCCATATCGGCGGACAATAAACCATATGTCGGCGATGCAAAATCACGTATAATAGCGGCGGAAGAATGTGCCGGATGGTCAAAGAACGGACGGGAACAACAAAGGAGCGATGATAATGGAGCATGCAATGTTGTGGCGGGCGGAAGAGAACGGCGCGTTCACGCTGTACGACGGCACGACGCCCGTTTTGACCGCGTCGGCGCGGGCGCTGGACGCGGAGCGCGGCGTGATCGATACGCGCGCGTCCTCGCTCGTCCGCGCGGAGACGCGGGAAAGCGAATTGATTCTGACGTATGAAAACGCGGCGGGGCTGGCGCTGACCGAGCGTTTGTCCGCCGAAAACGGCGTTGCCACGGCGCGATGCTCGATTCGGCGAACGGACGGCACGCCCTTAGCGACCAACAGCCTGACGCCGCTGGTCGCGCGCGGCAAAGGCGACGATTCGCCATACCTGTGGCGCGATCTGGGCGCGAAAATGCTGCTGGTGCCGTATGACAATGACATGTGGATGCGCTACGAGGCGGTCGCGCTGCGCGCGGGGCGCAAGAGCTACGACGTGACGGTATTATATAAGGAAGACACGCGCGAGGGATTGCTGATCGGCGCGATGGATTTTGACGTATGGAAGAACGCGATCGCCTGCCCCGGCATGGACGCGCGCGTGCTGGAAGCGCGCTGCGGACAGGGCGCGAGCGACGAGGGCAGCCACGATTACAACGCGCACGGCAGCATCAAGGGCGACGAGGTCTCCTCGGCGCGGTTCATGATCCTCTGCGGCGGCGACTACCGCGACTTGCTCGAGCAATACGCCGACATACTGCGCGCCGAGCGCGAGCCGCGCAGGTGGAACAAGGGCGTACCGTTCGGCTTCAACAGCTACGCGGGGCTTGCGCGCACGCTGAACGCCGAGAATTTCCGCGCGAGCGGCGAGTTTGTGCGCGAGGCGCTCATGCCACGCGGTTTTGAGAACGGGGAAACGACCTTCATCAACCTCGATGGGGGCTGGCAGCGCATTCCGGAAGCGACGATGCTGGGCATCAAGGACGATCTGCACGAAAACGGGCAGCGGGCGGGCATCTACGACGCGCCGTTTGCGTGCTTCTGGCGCGACTTGGACACCGAAATCCCCATGATGCCGGGGCATACGTTATCTGAAATCGTGCTGCGTGACGACAAAGGCGAGCCGCTGCCGCGCATCGACGGCGCGATTCCCTACGACGTGACGCACCCCGTCTGGCGGGAATGGACGGAGATTAAGGCGCGGCAGATCGCCGATTGGGGCTATGATTATCTGAAAATCGACTTCCTCAGCCACGCGGGCATGGAGGGGCGGCACGCCGATCCCGCCGTTCGCACGGGGCGGCAGGCGCTGACATACGGCTACCGCGTGCTCGATGCGCTATTTAGCGAGTGCGCGCTCGGGCGACCGTTCTTTCTGAGCCTGTCCATCGCGCCGTTGTTCCCGTATGGCTACGGCAACGCGCGGCGCTTCTCGTGCGACGCGTTCGGGCTGGCGGAGGACGTGGAATACGTGCTCAACGCGCAGACGTATTCGTGGTGGACGGGCGGGCGGCTGTACGAGTTCAACGACCCCGACCACATCGTATTGCAGCGCAGCTTCTGTATGTCGGAGGATTCCACCGAGGGCGAGGCGCGCGCGCGGTACACCTCCGCCGCCATCGCGGGCGCTGTGATGCTGCTGTCGGACGATTACGATAGACCGGGCGCGAAGGAGCGCACCGCACTGATTGCCGGAAATCCCGCCGTCAACGCCGTCGCCCGAAGCGGCGTGGCGTTCCGTCCGACGGAATCGGCGGGCGGCTCGGCGGCGCGCGCGTATACGGCGACCATCGACGGCGTTTTGTATGTCGCGCTCTTTTCATGGGTGAAAGCGCCCGAAACGGTCGCCGTTTCGCTTTCCCGCGCCGGGCTCCCCGAGGGGCGTTACGAAGACCTCTGGACGGGGCGCTGCGCGCAAACGGAGGGCGGCTTCCTGCGCTGGCGGTTTGAAGGCGCGGACGCGGCGCTGCTGCGGCTCGTGCAATAGCGGAATATGGCGAAATAGCTTAACGTTATCAGACAAACCCGCGCCGAAGTGACGCAAAGGGCGGGTTTGTTTGTATGCACCGTCCAAATTCGGTGCAAATATGACAGTATTTTACATATCGCGTGAAAACGAACCATACATAATTCCATATGCTTCAACGATAATGCCATAGACGAATCAGACAGTGTTCCATACAATATTTTTATCCAATATTGCCAAGCGCGAAAAAAGGAGGTCACTATGAAGAAACTGCTCGGTTTGCTGTTGGCTGTCATGATGGCGCTGTCCGTCATGCTGCCCGCGATGGCGGAGGACGCTCCCGTCATTTCCTTCTTCGACAAGAACTCGGGCGTTCGCACCTTTGACGACCCCGTCGCCAAAGCGCTGGAGGAGCGCACGGGCGTAAAGATCGATCTGGTCAGCCCCACCGGCAACCCCGGCGAGAAGCTGTCCCTGATGCTCGCGGGGCAGAACTACCCCGACATCGTGCTGATGGACAGAGGCTCTGACATCGTCAACCAGTACATCGAAGCCGGCGCGCTGGTCAATCTGTCCGAACATCTGGACAAACTGCCCAACGTGGTCGCCATGTACGGCGATACGCTCAACAAGACGCGCTACACCGACGGCAACAACTATTACCTGTCGAATTGGTACGGCTATGATCCCGACCCGGTCAGCGGCATGATTTGCCGGTACGACTACATGATCGAGCTGGTCGGGCAGGAGCGCGCCGATTCGCCCGAACCCTTCACCTACACCGAGTTCAAGGAGCTGCTCACGCGGTTCAAGGAAGCGCATCCCGACACGCCCAATGCGCTGGTCATCGGCGAGCCGGGCAACGGCTACATCAACTCCACCTTCGCCGGTATGAACAACCTCTATCCCTACTACGTCACCGAGGGCAAGCTCTACCTCAACGTGCGCGACCCGCAGTTCATCAAGGCGATCCACCAGATGAACGAGCTGTACCGCGCGGGGCTGCTCGACCCCGAGTGGACGTCCAACGCCGCGGAGCTTCGCAACCAGAAGCTCTCCAACAACGGCGCGTTCGCCTATGGCGGCGCGTACTGGGACACTTGGACGCCCAGCGCCGCGCTGATGGCGTCGGAAAACCCGAACGCCGAATACCTCGCCTATAAGGTCGTCGCGGACGACGCGGAGACGACCGACCTGCCGCTCGCGGGGCGCAGCTCGCTGGGCTGGGACGCTATCGCGATCACCACCAACTGCAAGAACCTGGACGCGGCGCTCAAATTCATCGACTACTGCGCCAGCCAGGAAGGGCAAGACCTGCTTCTCTGGGGCATCCAGGGGCAGGATTGGGATTTTGTCGACGGCGTGCGTAAGCCCATCGGCGACATCGTGCAGCGTTATCAGGCGGATCCCTCCAACACGGTCGACCAGACCGGCATCACCAAGTGGACGTGGTTCGTCAAGAACGACGTGCACCCCGACGACGGAACGACCTGCCGCATCTGGTACAACGAGAAAGACCGCTGCGCTACCTACGCTTATCAGAACTTGACCAACGGCTATTACGACAGCGCCGAGTTCGCGGCGCTCGAGCCCGCCGGAAGCTCCATCGAAGCGCTGATGTATCAGGGCGTGGTGGACGCGTTCAACCAATACTATCCGCGTCTGGTGAACGCCGAATCGGTCGAAGCCTGCGACGCGCTGTATACCGAAATGATGTCCGCGATGGAGTCCGCGGGTATGGCGGATATCGAAGCGTACATGAGCGAGATCTACTTCGCCCGTCTCGCGCTGTGGGGGCTGGAGCCCGTTTCCAGCAAGTAACATATAGCGATACGCCCGTATCCCTAGGCACAAGAAAGACCGGAACAGGATTAGGGGATGCCCCTAGTCCTGCTTCCGGTTCGGGAGGGAGAACGATGACCGAGCGCGCGATGCTTGCCAAGCGCAAGAAACCGCTTCAGACGAGGCTGTGGGATCAGCGCTATCTGTTTTTGTTGATGCTGCCCGGCGTGGTCTGGGTGCTGATCATCTGCTACGCGCCCATGACCGGGCTGTACATGGCGTTCACCAATTACCGTCCGTCGCAGAACGGCTATTTCTTTGATTTGCTCAACGCCAAGTTCGTCGGCTTTCAATGGTTTCAATACTTCTTCAAGAACGATTTCGCCATGATCATGCGCAACACGCTGGCGACCAGCGTGCTGACGCTGCTGTTTTCCTTTCCCGCGCCCATCCTGCTGGCGGTGCTGCTCAACGAGGTGCGGCGCATCCGCCTGAAAAAAGTCATTCAAACGGCTTCTTACCTGCCGTATTTCATATCGTGGGTCATCGCGTCCAATATCTTCATCACGTTCCTGTCGGGCAACGGCATCATCAACGATCTGCTGTTGGCGCTCGGGGTAATCGACAAGCGCGTCCTCTTTTTCCAGAACGGTCCGTATTTCTGGTGGATCATCGCGCTGGCGAACACGTGGAAGGGCATGGGTTACAACGCCATCATCTACCTTGCCGCCATATCGGGCATCGACCAGCAGCTTTACGAAGCGGCGGAGGTGGACGGCGCGAACCGCGTGCGGCGTATCTGGCATATCACGCTGCCGACCATCCGCCCGACGATCGGCATCCTGCTGGTGCTCGCCATCGGCGGCATACTGACGACGGGCTTCGAGCAGCAGCTGCTGATGGGCAACAACGCCATCCTCAATTATTCCGACGTGCTGGACACCTACGCCTACCGTTACGGGCTTGCCAAGGGCATGTATTCCTACGGCACGGCGGTGGGGCTGTTCAAGTCCGTCGTGTCCTTCGTGCTGGTGCTCGGCGCGAACCAGATCACCGCCAAGCTCAACGACGCGGCGCTGTTTTAGAAGGGAGGAAAGACCATGACCGTCGTCGCCAACAAAATCCGCCGCAAGCGTACCGCCAGCGAATGGGCGCTGGATGCGTTCAAAGCGTTTTTCCTGTCCTTCATCGTCGTCGTCACGATCTACCCGTTCTGGAACATCTTCGTTGTCTCGCTCAACGACGCGACCGACGCCGTGCGCGGCGGCATCTACTTTTTCCCGCGCGTGTTCTCGACCTACAGCTACCGCGAGATCCTCGGGCGAACCACGTTCCAGCATTCCATCTTGGTGACGCTAGCGCGCACGCTGATTGGCACGCCGCTGGCGGTGATGGCGACGGCGATGCTCGCCTACCCGCTGTCGCGCAAGGACTTGGTCGCGCGCAAGTTCTGGAGCCTGCTGTTCGTGTTCACGATGTACTTCGGCGGCGGGCAAGTGCCCTACTACATGGTGCTCAAGAACCTTGGGCTGCTGGACAATTTCTGGGTGTTCATTTTCCCGCTGATCATGAACGTATACAACATGATCCTCATCCGCGCGTACATCGAGTCTATGCCGGATTCGCTGTTTGAGGCGGTGCGAATCGACGGCGGCAGCGATCTGGTGGTGTTCTTCAAGATCGTGCTGCCGCTGACAAAGCCCATTTTGATGACGGTGGCGCTGTTTTGCGCCATCACGCAGTGGAACAGCTGGTTTGACGCGTACTTGTACACTTCCTCGCAAAACCTCAAGCCCATGCAGTCCATACTGGTGGAGATCCTCAACCAATACCAGACCGGCGCGACCACCTCGCAGCAGATGGCGCAGGGCAAGACCGGCGTGACCGTCACCCCGGACAGCATCCGCATGGCGGCGACGATGGTCGCGACCATCCCCATCATC
Organism: uncultured Oscillospiraceae bacterium; assembly: GCA_964512175.1. GTDB lineage: Bacteria > Bacillota > Clostridia > Christensenellales > Aristaeellaceae > CAZEIC01. The sequence continues at coordinate 25,148 of CAZEIC010000030.1, forward strand.
ATGGTCTATCCGTTCATTCAAAAGTATTTCGTCAAGGGCATCATGCTGGGCGCGGTCAAGGGGTGATTTGCGGCGCGCCGCAAAACATGCTAGAATGCTCGCGGAAGGATCTGCCCGCTTCGGGCGGAAAAGGGGGTGTCAGCGTGGACGCCAAGCCTGCATTTGAAACCTCCACCGGGTTTCACTCCGCGAATTATCGCGGCATCGAATACCTGCGCGGCAGGAACTGCCTGCCGACGCTGCGCTCCTGCGGCATCCAGTGCTGCCTGCCGGGGTATGCTTATCCGCGCTGCGCGCGCGAGGGCTATCATCTGCATGTGGTGATGACGGGCTGCGGGCGCATCGAGGTGGGCGGCGAAAGCTACCCCGTGCGCGAGGGGCAGATGTTCTTAGTCAAGCATATGGAGGAAACGTACTATCAGGCGGACATGGACAATCCGTGGCACTACGTCTGGGTGACATACGACGGCGAGTACGCGCTCAAATTCATGGAATACGCGGGGTTTACCGAGGGCGTGTACGTGCGCGACAGCGTGGTCGCCCCGACCAAGTTCTTTTCGGTCGTGGCGGAGATCGTGGAGCGTCCCAATCTGGACATGGCCAGCGAGGTCTACCGCATGAGCCTAGCGCTGCGCTTCCTATCGCTGGCGATCGAGTCGCGCGAAAAGCAGGACGAAAGCGTGCGCAAGCGCGGCAGCCCGTATGTCACGGACTACGTGGAATACGCGGTCAAGTATATCCATAATAATTACGCGCACATCCGCATCAGCGACGTCGCCAAGTATATCGGCATCAGCCGCACGTACTTCTCCAGCATGTTCAAGGAAAAGATGTACATGTCCCCGCAGGAGTTTCTGATGCAGGTGCGCATGGACAAAGGAAAAGAGCTGCTCTTGCAAACCGCCGTGCCCATCAACGTCGTGGCACAGGAGGTCGGCTACGAGGATCAGCTCGCGTTTTCCAAGGCGTTCAAGAAAAAATTCGGGTTAAGCCCGGATCAATATAGGAAGAAACACGAATCGGAAAGCGAAGTCGGCGCGTGACGAAAGCGCGCTCGCATGTCATTTTTAAAGCCCTCGGTAAAGATTTGACGCTCGGCGTTTTCGCGCCTTTGCTTCTCTAGCATGAATGGTATGTAAGCCAGACGTGCGCCGTTGGCGGCGTATACGAATCGTAAAATGGGTCGCAGCGTATGCGGTTGGTTCTGGCGCTCCCATCTTCTGTCTTTGCGGTGTGGAGAATATTCCGTTCGAGAATCCTATATATGGATACATTGATTGTTACGTTAAGCAACATCGCAGCAATATTATGGAGAAACATTGTAATGCGTTCATCAGTTTGACGTTCGCGATCGTTTCTATTCGATTCCTTTATTACGTATACCGCGTGTTAAGCGCAAACCCCTTTTACAAGTGGTTCGGCAGCGGTTCGGACTGATCGCTCGCAGGTGTTTTGGGTATCCAGTCATCCTCGAAATGAATCAGAACACCCGTGTCGGACAGCAGCTTTTGCACACGCGATATCGAAATTCGTCCGACCGGTTTCTTTTCCTGCACCGCGACGGCTGCTGCAATTCCCGCCGCCTGTCCGGTCAACACGGCAGGCGGGATCACGCGCAGCACATCCCAGGCATACCCTCGCGCTGACGCCGAGCGCCCGCATGTCAACAGATTGGTATAGCCGCCGTGATACAGCGTGCGATACGGTACTTCGTAAAGGATATCGCGGTGATCAAAATCCGGGATTGCGCCAATGGAGTCATCAAAATGCCGATACCGATCTTCCTCCTTTAGGGCGTATTCGCCCGCAATGCACCGAACCGTGCGAAGCTGCGGAATGCCCGGAAGCAGATGCAAATCGCGCGCGAAACGCTCCTGCCCCTTAAGACCGGATAAAAGCGCGGTTTGGTTTTCTTTTACGAATCGGTTTATACCCTCCAGCGTGTCGCCGCGGTACATCGGTACACCCTCCGGGTGGTTTTTCCCATACAGGTTAGCCTTACCGCCCATCATCCAGAAATATGCCCGGTTGATGCAGCCCGTCCGAACTGCCTCCTCGCAATGCGCTAAATCGATCCCCTCGCCGAAGGTGGTGTAATAATTTTCGCCGACGCGGCAGGGCACGCCCGCGCGCGACAGCAGCTCGGCGTCGCCGGTGGCGTCTATCAATACCTCTGCGGGAATGAAGCATCTGCCGGATTTGCTCTGGACGATCACGCCGAGGCATTGCGCTCCATCCATCACAGCCTCGCTGACCGTCGCGTCATACAGGATCTCCACGCCGCTCTCCTCCAACAGCTCAAAAAGCGCCAACGCGAATAGCCCGATTGAAAAACGCGTGGTATAACGTTCGGTTGTCGGCTCTTTGGGCTCGCCGCTTTTCCACGCATCAGGCAGCGTGTCAAAGCCGTAGCGTATCGACAGACGCAGCAGCTCCTCCGCCATGCCTTTGACGATTTGTCTGCCGCGCCCGTTGCACATCGGCACCCAGTAATTGACGATGCCCTGCGTCGCCAGTCCGCCGAGGATCACACTTTTTTCGAGCAACAGGGTCTTCCTTCCCTGCCGCGCGGCGGCTAACGCGGCCGCGACGCCGCTGACCCCGCCGCCTGCCACGATGACCTCGAAGCCTTCTCGTATAGGAAGTTTCTCACGTCGCTCCATGTACTGCGTTATCATGATCCGTCTCCTCCGTTCCGTGATGGGTCTGACATAAACGTCGATATTGACCTGGCGTGATTCCCTCGTATTCGCGGAATGCCTTGATAAAGCTGGAATTTGAGTAGTACCCGACCTGCGCCACGATGTCGTTCAGCGGCAGATTGGTGGCGGCAAGCGCCTTTTTCGCGGCCTCGATACGCAGCCCCATGATGTATTGGCTGGGCGGGACGCCGCAGTTTGTCTTAAAGAAACGACTCAACGCGGAAGGCAGCAAGCCGAAATGCTCCGCCGCCTCGTTCAAAGAGAAATCCGGCGATAGGCATTGTTCGTGGATATAGTCGATGATTTTCTCGATGCTGGGCGACGCTTCGCCGCCGTGCATCTCGCGCAGGACGTTATGCTCGAGCGCCTGCAGGTATGAACGCGCGTCCTCCGCGCCGCGAATTGCGAAGAGCTGACGGAGCAGCGCCGTGTCGGACAGGAACGCGACGTCTTGATTCACGCGCCGCCGAGCGCCCAGCAGGGAAGCGTTGATATCAAAGCATGCGCTGCGAATCACGGCGACGGAAAGCGTTGGTTCGCAAAGCGCGTCGGAGATACTGCGCATCAGTTGGCGCAGTGTCGCCGCATCGCCCTCCGCCACACAAGACGCAAGACGCGCGATGTCGTCCTTGATGCTCGGCGCTGGCGTGCGTCGGCAGTCGGCTGCGTTTTCCAATCGGTCAAAACGCCGCACATCCTCGTCGATCATATCCTAGACATAAAGCGCCGCCTGCGCCTCTAAGCAGGAATGGCTGACGCGAATCAGGCTCGCCTGCGGCGTTCCGACGCCCACGACGATACTCACGCCGTTCTTTTGCCGCGCGGCGATGAAGCGGCGAAGGTCCGCGCACATACGGTCGAAATCGCCGGAAGCCACCATACAGACGCACAGCAATTTATCCGTCAGGATATATTCGGCGAACAACGTATGAAAAGACGGGAAGTGTTCGGGTTGCATCAGCGTCGACGGTATTTGCGCATCCAGTGTGCCGCCGCCCTGCCGCTGGAGGATGATCACGCAATATTCGCCGTCTGTCGGAATTTCTACGCCAAACTCCGCCGCATACGCGAGCAGCCGTTCTTCCTGATAGCGGTATTCTCCATTGAGCAGCTCGATCCAGAACAATCTGAGCAGCGGCTTG
>CAZEIC010000031.1:0-28340 GCA_964512175.1 uncultured Oscillospiraceae bacterium
CAGGTCTGGCTCGTACCGCGCAATCAATTCCTTCATGGCTTCCAGCCAGTACCGGCGGAAGCGCTCGTCGCTCGTGTACCACGGCACGGATTTCCTGTCCTCGCCGACATGCGCGTAATTATCGTGGTAGAAATCGCGCCACGCAGGGTCGTTGCCGTCATACGGCACGCCCGCGTATGGACCGTGGCTGTCGCTCATTTTGTTCACGCGCCACCACGAAAACGACGCCGCCAAATGCTCGGTCAGCCCAAATGGCATGCCCTGTTTCTCCGCCGCCGCCTTCCACAGCCCGCAGATGTCCTTGCGCGGACCGACCTCCACAGAATTCATGCGATTGAGCGCGGAGGGATAGTTGAAGAAATGGTCGTGGTGCATTGCCTGCGCGACGAAGTACCGCGCGCCCGCCCTGCGATACAGCGCCATCAGCGCGTCCGGGTCGAAACGCTCCGCTTTCCAGAGCGCGCAGATATCCTTATAACCGAACTTGGACGGATGCCCGTAATGCCGCAGGTGATAGCGGTACTGCTCGGTATCCTGAATATACATGTTCCGCGCGTACCAATCGCCGAACATCGGTACGCTTTGCGGTCCCCAGTGACTCCAGATGCCAAACTTCGCGTCCCGAAACCAATCGGGACATTCGTATTGCGAAAGCGACGCAAAACTCGCCTCAAACATACCCCGCGCCCTCCACTTCTTTGATAAGCGGATTATAGCAAATCTGCATGAATTGTCAACGGCAGCGGGCTTGCGAAAAACCGCCGGAGGGCGTATGATGGAAAAAACGCAAGGAGGGCATGGACATGTCAAAGCAAACAATACAAGCAATCTCCACGGAAAACTCGCCCAAAGCGATCGGTCCGTATGCGCAGGCGATCAGCGTCGGCGATCTGCTGTACCTTTCGGGGCAGCTGGGCGTAGACCCCGCCACGGGCGAATTGAAGGACGGTGTGGAGAACCAAACGAAACAGGCGCTGGAGAACATCCGCGCCGTGCTCGACGCTGCCGGCGGCAGCATGGCACGCGTCGTCAAGACGACGGTGTTTCTCGCGAACATGAGCGATTTCGCCGCCGTCAACGCCATCTACGGCGCGGCGTTCCAGCCGCCGTATCCCGCGCGCTCGTGCGTGCAGGTCGCGGCGCTGCCCAAGGGCGGGCTGGTGGAAATCGAGGTCGTCTGCGCGTTATAACATCGAAAGCGCGCGCGTCATCGCCAGCAGCGCAAAGCCGTAGCCCGTGGGGTGCTCGTGCGCCGCGCCCGCGACAAACGCAAGCTGCTCCTTCGCCGCCCGTCGCCACGCGGCGTTATCGGTGTGCTCCGCGAGTTTACAAAACACCAGCGCGGCGCAGGAATTGCCCGACGGCATGGCGTTGTCCCACACGTCCTTGGGGCGCGTGACGAGGCGCTCGCTCTTGTCGGAATAGAGGAAGAAACCACCGCGTTCGCGGTCGGCAAAGCGCTCGCGCAGGGCATTGGCAAGGCGTTCCGCGCCGTCCAGATACGCGCGCTCGCCCGTCGCCTCAAAGAGCGCAAGCCGCGCGAGCGCGAGGTTCGCGTAATCGGAGAGCACGCCGTCTCCGCGCGCGTCGCCGTCGCGATAGCGAATCAGAGGCGCGTCGCCCCGGTACAGGCGGCTGGACAGAAACTCCTCGGCGCGGCGCGCGGCGGACAGGTAATCTCGCCTGTCGAGCGTATGCGACGCTTCGCACAGCGCGGCGATCATCAGCGCGTTCCAAGTCGTCAGCACCTTGTCGTCCCGCCCGAGCGGCAGGCGGTCTTTCCTATACGCATACACGCTTTCGCGCTCCGCGCCGAACGCAGAGAACGCTTTCTCCCAGTCTGTGTTGCCGATGAGGTTGGGGATGCTCGCGCCCTCGAAGTTGCCGCTTTGCGTGATATCAAACGCGTCGCAATAGCGCGCGCCCGCGTTCTCGCCCAGCAGCGACAGCAGCTCGCCGCGCGAAAAGAGATAGTATGCGCCCTCGCGCCCCTCGCTGTCGGCGTCCTGTGAGCAGAAAAATTCGCCGTCCGCGCCCGTCAGCTCGCGCAGCACATAATCCGCCGTACGCTCGGCAACGGTCTTGTACAGCGCGTTTTTCGTCAATCGGTACGCCTCGGCATATGCCCAGAGCAGCAGCGCGTTGTCATAGAGCATCTTTTCAAAGTGCGGTACAAGCCACTTACGGTCGACGGAATATCGGCAAAACCCGCCGCCGATGTGGTCGAAAATGCCGCCGCGTGCCATGGCGGTCAGCGTTTTCTCCGCCATCATCAGCGCTTCGCGCTCGCCCGTACGCCCATAATGCGCCAGCAGGAACAGCAAGTTGTGCGCCGCCGGGAACTTGGGCGCGCGCCCGAATCCGCCCCATGTTTCGTCAAAAGCCTGCATGTATTGCGATACCGCGCGCGTCAGCAGCGCCTCGTCGGGCGCGCGCGGCGGCGCGCCGCGTTCCGCCATGTCGCGCATGCTCTCCACAAGGCGGTCGGCTGCGCGCGTCACCTCGGCGCGCTCGTCTTTCCACAGCGCGGAAGCGCTGCGGAGCAGGCTGTCGAGGCTGTCGCGCGGCAGGTAGGTCGCGGCGAAGAACGGCGCGCCGTCCGGCGTCGTCAGAATCGTCATCGGCCAGCCGCCCGAGCCGGTCGCCAGCTCCACCGCGTCCATGTATACCGCGTCCACGTCGGGGCGCTCCTCCTTGTCGACCTTGACGGCGACATAGTCCGCGTTGACGCGCGCCGCGATCTCCTCATCCTCGAAGGATTCGTGCGCGATGACGTGACACCAGTGGCACGAGGAATAGCCGATGGACAGAAACACGGGCTTGTCCTCCCGCCGCGCGCGTGAAAACGCTTCCTCGCTCCACGGAAACCAGTCCACGGGGTTCTGGCTGTGCATCAAAAAGTAGGGGGATTTTTCCGCCGATAACCTGTTCATCCGATATCCTCCTGCGCGGGACCGTCCAGCAGCGCGCCGTCGCAATCTAACCGCGAGCCGTGGCACGGACAATCCCAACTATTTTCATCGGGATTCCATGACAATTGACAGCCGAGGTGCGGACAGCGCGTGCCGACGGCGTGTTTCTCTCCCCCGCGCTCCTTATATACCCCGGTTTTGCGCCCTTCAACCTCCGCAACGCCGCCGTGCCCCTCGGGCAGCGCGTCGCCGGATGTGTTCGGCAGCGTCAAAAATTCGCGCGCCAAACCCTTGAACGCCTGCGCCGTCTCGGTCGCGAGGCTCTTTGCCGACGCGGACAAGAGGAAGCGACCGGGCGAGAAGATCTCCGCCCATTCGGGCGAATCGCCGAGAATCAGCCCGGAAACGATGCGCGCCGCCAGCATGGACGTGCTCATGCCCCACTTATCAAAGCCCGTCATGACATACCAGTTCGGCGTTTGCTCGGAATACCGCCCGATGTACGGTGCGCCGTCGAGCGTAGCGCAGTCCTGCGCCGACCAGCGCGATACCTCGCGGCAGTCGGGCAAAACCTCGCGGGCGCACGCATACAGCCGTTCATACTGTCCGCCCGCGGAATTCTCGCCCGTCCTGTGCGCGCCGCCGCCGACGAGCAGCAGCCCGTCCGCCTCGCGAAAGGAAAGCCCATCCGCGTCCGCGCCGTAATACATGCCCTTTGGCAGCCAGCCGCTTTCCAGCGCCAGCACATAGCTGCGCTCCTGGTGCATACGCAAAAAATACCAGCCCGGCACGTTGACAAACGGATAATGCGTCGCGAACACCACGTTTTCGGCGGTCACGGTGCCGCGCTCCGTCTCCACGCGACCGCCGTCCGCAGACAGCGCGCGCGTATCCTCGTAGATCGTAAGACCGGGAAGTAGCGCTTGCATAAATTTTAGCGGATGAAACTGCGCCTGACGCGCAAAGCGCACCGCGCCCGCAATTGAGAAGGGCAGTTCGGTCTTTTCGACGAACGCCGCGTCGATGTTCAGCGAGCGCGCCGCCTCCGCTTCGCGGCGAAGTGGCTCGTCGTTCACCAGCGAATACAGGTAAGCGTCCGTTTCGCAGAAATCGCAGGAGATACGCTCCTTTCGGACGATCTCGGCGTACTCGCGCACCGCCCATTCATTGGCCCGGGCGTACTGACCCGCCTTGTCCGCGTCGAAGGTCGTGATCAGCTTGTCATAACGCATGCCGTGCTGGCTGGTGATTTTGGCGGTCGTGCGCCCCGTCTGCCCGGAGGCGACACGCGACGCCTCCAGCACGACCACACGCAGCCCGCGCCCGACGAGCGCCCGCGCGGTCAGGATGCCAGCCAATCCCGCGCCGAGCACGGCAACGTCGCAGCGCGCGTCGCCCTCCAGCCTCGAAAAGCGCGGCAGTTCCGCCGTTTGCCGCCAGATAGAGCCGTTCACCGCATCCACCTCCCGAACCAGTATCACCCGGCGATTGCCTTGCCATACATTGACAGAACGCGGCGCAAACCGTATAATGACACGCGAAACGGGAGGCGGAACGAAGGATGCGGACACATACGACACACAGCCGATATCAGACGGCGCGCGGATTCCTGCTATTTTGGTGTTTGTTCATCGGCGTGGGCGCGGTCGCGGGCGCGGTTGGCATGCTCGTCGCGCCGGACGGCAGCGCGCTTGGCATGCAGACAATGTTGCCGTGCTTTCAGGTGCTGCCGTTTGCAGACGTATTGTTTCAGGATTTCGTGTTCCCGGGCATCGCGCTGCTGTGCGTCAACGGCTTGCCTAACCTGCTCGCGGCGGCGCTGATGCTCGGCAAGAAGCGCGCGGGCGTGACGCTGGGCGGCATTCTCGGCATCACGCTGATGCTGTGGATCTGTATACAATTCTTCATTTTCGAGTTCAATTTCATGTCTACGAGCTACTTTGTTTTCGGCGCATTACAGGCGGCGACGGGGTACGCCGCGCATGTGTTTGACAAGCAGGAGCGCTTCGTTTGCGATTTATCAAGCTATCCGAACATCGGCTCTGACCCGAAGCTGCTGGTGGTCTTCTTTTCGCGCATGGGCTACGCGCGCAAGCTCGCTTATGAGGAGGCAAACGCGACCGGCGCGTGCGTGTATGAAATCAAGGCGACCGAGCGCACGGACGGCACGGCGGGGTTCTGGTGGTGCGGGCGGTACGGCATGCACGGCTGGGACATGCCGATCGCGCCGTGTCCGCTGGCTCTTTCTTCCTATGAAAAAGTGACCGTCGTATCGCCCGTTTGGGTGTTCGGGCTTGCCGCGCCCGTCAAGAGCTTTTGCAAGGCGGCACGCGGGAACATCAAGCGCGCGGACATCGTGCTTGTGCACCACATGAATCGCAAGTACGCAACCGTCGCGGATAACTTCGACGCACTGCTGGGCGTGCGGCGCGAGCGCTTCCGCAGCGTACGCTGTCATGCGGGACGGTTCAACGAACAAAGCCATCGGCGCGTTCAGGGAGGTTGATATCGATGTGGTTTCATCAGGACGACGACACAATGCCCGTCATCACCGCGCGCGAGCAAATCGCGGGCAGGCATCATGCCGCGCCGCCAGTCCTTCCCAAGACCGCCGTCCTGTTCTTCATGGGCGGCGCGGAGGAATACCTGCAAACAGCCCGCGGTGCGGTCGCGCTGCCGGAGGCGCTGCCGCGCTTTTTGAACCGCTGCCCCGTCTGGCGCATTCCCGGCAGCGACGGCATCTGTTATCTCGACGGCGGCAGGGGCGCGCCGCAGGCGGCGGACACCGTGGAGATACTGGCGGCGCTCGACGTGAAAACCATTGTGAGCGTCGGCATGTTCGGCGCGTTCAGCCACGCCGTGCGCATCGGCGAAATCGTCGCGCCCAGCAAAGTCTTTGTGGAAGAAGGAACGTCCCTGCACTATTATCGGCACATCGAGCACGCCGAGCCGGATGAAAAGCTGCTGGAAACCGCCGTTCAATCGCTAAAGATTGCAGCGCACCCCATCGTATCCACCGACGCGGTATACCGCCAAACCTTCCTGAAAGAACAGCTATGGCGGGACAAGGGCGCGGTGGGCGTTGATATGGAAACATCGGCGGTCTTCAGCGTCGGGCGGTATCTCGGCGTGCGGGTCGTCGCGCTGATGATGGTTTCCGATATCCACCCCCTGCGCCCGGACGAACCGAAATGGTCCTGGCACATGACCAAAGACATGCGCCGAGAGATGTTTCAAGCAAGCGTCCGCTTTGCGGAACAGCTTGCGCACGAACAAGAATAAGGAGCGAGAACCTTTGCTCAAAATCGAGGATTTTACGCCCGCGCACGTCGAGGAAGCACGCGCCATCGCGCGGGAGAACTATATGGAAGCGCGCGGCTTTGCGCCCGCGCTGCCGGACATCGACACGCCCTCGCCTGCTGCATTTGCGGGCAACGGGCTTGGCGTGGCGGCGCGCGACGGCGATACGCTCGTCGGATATCTGCTTGGCTGCAACCCGTGGGAGGGCGCGTTCGGCTCGACGGCGCGCGGCACGTTCTCACCCCTGCACGCCAACGGCGCGCACGGCGATCATCGCGGGCGCATCTATGCGCGCATGTATCAGGCGGCAGCAGAAACATGGGTCGCGCGCGGCATCGGCTACCACGCGATTTGCTTATACGCGCACGAGCGCGCGGTGATGGAAGCGTTGTTCGCATACGGTTTCGGTCAGCGCTGCGCGGACGCGATTCGCGCGGCAATGCCCATCGCGTGCAAGGCGCAAGGCGACGTCACCTTCGCCGCGCTGCAAGACGACAGGCGGGATACCGTGCTGCCGCTGCGGCTGATGCTCTCGGCGCACATGGGCAACAGCCCGACGTTCATGCGCGATTCGCCCGAAGGAGCGCTTTCGCACGCCAAACGCGCCGCCGAGCGCGCCGAGCGCGTGTTCGCGGCATTCGCGGACGGGCAGCCCGTCGCGTTCCTCGATATCTCGAAGGACGGCGAGTCCTTCGCTTCGGAAGCGCCCGACGTGCGCAATATCACAGGCGCGTACTGCCTGCCCGAATTTCGGGGCGGCGAAATATTTGTCAACCTGCTCAATACCGCGATTGCCGACTGCAAAGCGCGCGGCGCAAGCGCGCTCGGCGTGGATTACGAGAGCATCAACCCCGCCGCGAACGCCTTCTGGCGCAAGCATTTCACGCCGTATACGGCGAGCGTCACGCGCCGCATCGACGAGGAAGGGTTTGCATACCGTTAGGTTTTCGCGCGCTTTTCCTTGATGCCGTGCGCGGCGCGGAAGGCGGCGATGGTTTTCTGCCCCACGTCGGTCACAGGCTTGATCCACCTGCCGGAGAACGTGTGCTTGAGCATGATGCACACGCGAATCGGCTCGTCGATGTACGCGCAGAGAAACACGACCAGAAACGGCGCTTTGAGCCATAGCCCCGCCGCGCAGATGCACGGCAGCACGATCAAATACATACACGAGATTTCCAGCACCGTGCCGTACACCGGCTCGCCCGCAGAACGGTAGCTGTCGTTTTGAATCCAGAAGGTCATGCGGATGACCGCGATACCCGTGAACGCAAACAGCAAGCTCCTGCCGATTTCAAAGGATTCGCCCGACAGCCCCATGACCGTCAGAATCGGCTGATGGAACGCGAGGAAGCACAGGCAGCCCAGCAGCACGACAATGGGCGTGAGCACAATCAAGCGCTTGGCGCGCTTGAAGGCAAGCTCGTGATTGCCCGCGCCCACTTCCTTGCCGACCAGTATCGAGGCGGCGTTCGTGAAGCCCGAAAAGAAGGAGATCACGAAGCCCTCGAACGTCCGGAACACCGCGAGCGCGGCGATCGCCTGCGTGGACTGCCGCCCGAGCACGATATTGATGACCATGTTGCCCGCGCCGATGAGCACTTCATTGCAGATGATGAAGAAGCACTTGGACAGGTACGTCTTGACGAACGCCTTCGTCCAGCGGAACTGCTCGCGGAAGCGCGTCAGGTACGGATGCCCCGTCATCTTCCCGAGCAGCAGCAGCATGCAGACGTTGACCGCGCCCGCAATCACCGTGGCATACGCCGCGCCGCGCACGCCGAGCGCCGGGAAGCCGAGCTTGCCGAAGATCAGCAGGTAGTTCATCAACATGTTCGTCAAAAGAGACACGATGGACGCGCACAGCGGAATGCGCACGCGCTCGGTGGAGCGCAGCATGGCGCTCATCGCCATGGACACGATTTGCAGAGGATAGGCAAAGCCCACGACACGCAGGTATTGCGCGCCGATCTCCCAAAGCGCTTCTTTGTCGGTGTACAGGCGCATGACGGCGTAGGGCGCGAACGCGGCAAAGCAGCAGAACGTCACGCCCATGACCATCATGCAGGTCAGCGTCAGCCCATACGCGCCGCAAACGCCCTTGCCGTCCTTCGCGCCCCAGCACTGCGACATGAACAGCATGCCGCCGCCCACGAAGCCCCAATAGCAGGAAAAGAGCAGCGAGGAAAACTGCGCGCACAGCCCGACCGCGCCGACCGTGTTCTCGCCCAGACGCGCCAGCATGACGGTATCGACCATGCTGGCGGTCGTGGACAGGAGGTTTTGCAGCGCCACCGGCACGGCGATGGCGGCGAGCAGCTTAAGAAATTTCTTCCAATCGTCCCGCGCCGCGGCATCGAGACGGGGTCTGATGTGCATAACGGCGTTTGCCTTTCAGAAAGTAGAATTACTCCGCCCCGAACGCGCGGTACACGGCGTCAAACGCCGTCTTGATTTGGTAATCCTCGGTCACAAGCCCGCAGTACGGGCTGTTGAGCATGTAACTGTAATCGCTCTTGGGCAGCGAGGGCGCGTCAAACAGCCCCCAGATGCAGAAGCCCGTGAACGGCGCGCCTTCGATCTCGGCGTTCAGCGTCGTCAGCATCTCGGCAAAATCGCCGCAGAACGCCGCGTGCTTTTGAATGGAAGCGTCGTCGCCCTGATAGTTGCGCAGCGCGACCTCGGTCAACTGCACCTCCAAGCCCATGTCGTCATACGCCTTGACCGCCTTCTTGACGCTCTCGATATCGCGCGAGCTCATGCAGCCCGACTGCGTGCCGTACCCGCCGATGTACCCCTGCATGCCAACGCCGTCGCAGAGCTTAACGTTCGCGCCGTTTTCGTCCTGCGTATAGCTGTTGACGCTGCGAATCAGCTGGCGAATCGCCATGCCCTTGTCCTGCATGAAAGCGTTGTAATCGTTGTAAAACAGCTTGATGTCCGCGCCCGCAGTCCGCGCCGCCTCGCGCGCGTAGAGGAAGGACAGCTGCACGTAATCGTCGCCGATGCACTTGTAGAACAGGTTGTCATTGCCCGAGCGCGTCTTGCGCAGGCGGCGAACGTCGCCAGGTTGATAGTCGCCGCCGTCGCCGACCGCCTCGTTGACCACGTCCCAGCAGTAGACAACGCCCGGGAACTTCTCCTCAAAGTGCGTCACGACTTGGAAAATGTAGGAGCGCAAACGTTCCAGCATGACCTCGCGGCTGGCGTAGGGCTTGGTCGCGGAGTACCCCTCGCGGAAGAACCAGTCGTTCATGTATGCGTCCCACACGAGCACGTGCCCGCGCACCGTCAGCCCGTTTTCCTGCGCGAAGCGCACCATCGCGTCCGCCTTGCCGTAGTTCATGACCGGCATGCCGTCCTTGGCGAGCCGTGACAGCCCGTGGTCAAGCAGCGAGTACGCCTTGAGCTCGTTAGTCGGCGTTACGCTGCCGAAATGCCGCGTGATCAGCGCCTTATAGTTTTCGTCCTTCAACTGATGATGCGAAAACGCCGCGCCCAATTGAAACCCGTGTTGTTCCGCGAGCGCGTGCAGCGGCTCGTATTCTTCCATGCGCATGGTGATCCCCTCCGTTCGCGCGTCCGCGAGCGCGCCGCCCGCGCAGACGACCAGCAAAAACGCCAGTAAAAGTGCCGTGATTCCGCGACCTGTCATAGCAAACCCCTCCTTGTTTACTGTGTCCATTACCCGAAAAAGCCGCCCGGGATCGCGGCGGGGAAAGCGTCGAACACCTCGCCTTTACGCTCCGGACAGACTTGGAAGAACTCGATCATTTCGCCCGCAAGCCCGTAGCAAAAGCAGAAGCGCACGCTGTCATAATTATTCGGCGCGAGCATCAGCTTGCCGCCCTGCGCGATCGCCGCTTCGAGCGCCGCGTCCGCGTTGCCCGTCAGCGCGCAGAAGTGCTTGATTGCCTTGTGCTGTGCGGGCGTTTGTTCGCCGCCCGGGAAGAGCTCGATTTCGCGCCCGTCTGGCAGCGTCAACGCGCAGCCCTTTCCCCAGTCGGAGCGCATGCGCGCGCCCAGCGCCTCATAGAAAGCCACGGCGGCGGGCACGTCCGCGACCGTCAGCGCGACGTGCGCGAGGTGGCGCACATATTGTCCCTCGGGCGCTTTTGCCGCCCAGCGTTCGCCCTTGAGCTGCCAGAACTCCACTTCCTCGCCGCCCGGCGCATACACGAACGCCAGCCGGAATGCGCCGTTATCGACGGGCGCGGGGTATTTCGGGCGCGAGGGCGTAGCGCCAAAGGCGAGCGCACGGCGAAACGCGTCGTCGATGTCGTAGGTCGTCATGCAGATGTGCGTGATGCCGGAAGCGTCGTGTTCGCGCGTCGCGCCGCCCGTCAGCTCGATCACCGTGTCATCGGGCATGTACAAAACGGCGCTGCTCTCGGTCACGCGCTTGCGCCGCAGCCCCAGCCCGTCGCAATAGAAACGAATCGCCTCGGCAAGGTCGGGCACGAGGATCTCCACATGGTCAAGCCCTGTCATTACGTTCATGATCATTCCTCCATCTATAGATGCGCCGTCTGTTCGACGCGCGAAGGACATTCTCTGGCGCGAGCGCGGTCACAGCGTCACGCCGTCCTTGAAAATGGCGATCTCGCGACAGCCGTTTTGTTCGGCTTTCGTTTCCGCGCCCGAGGCGACCGACATAAGCAGCGAAAACAACGCTTGCTCGTCGCCGTCCTCGGCACAGAAATCCAGCCAGTTGCGCTTGCGCGCGTAGATTGCCTTGTTCGTCGCCACTTTGATGACGGGCGCGGGCGCGCCCAACGGCGTGCCGCGCCCGGTCGTAAACAGGATGACCTGCGCGCCCGCGGCACACAGCGCGGTCACGGCGCACAAATCGTTCCCCGGTCCTTCGACCAGTGAAAGCCCGGGCGTTTTAACGCGCTCGGCGTATTGCAACACGTCGCGCACAACGCCCGTGCCGCCCTTCTGCGTGCAGCCAAGACTCTTTTCTTCCAATGTTGTGATGCCGCCCGCTTTGTTCCCGGGCGACGGGTTTTCATAGACGGGCTGACCGTGGCGCTCATAATACGCCTTGAAGCCGTTGACGAGCGCGACCGCTTTGTCAAACACCGCCTCGTTTTCGCAGCGTTCAAACAGCAATTCCTCCGCGCCGAACATCTCCGGTACTTCGGTCAACAGCGCGCTGCCGCCCGCCGCGCACAGCCCGTCGGACACGCGCCCGAGCAGAGGGTTGGCGGTGATGCCCGAATACCCGTCCGAACCGCCGCATTTTAGTCCGAGCACGAGCTTGGCAAGCGGCTGCTCTGTGCGAACGTCCGACTGCATGGTTTCTGCAAGCTCTGAGAGCAACCGCATGCCCGTTTCCATTTCATCCGGCACATCCTGTGCCGACAAGAATTTCACGCGGCGCTCGTCCACGTCGCCCAGCACCTTCCGGAACGCGCCGATGTGGTTGTTTTCGCACCCCAGCCCGAGCACCAGCACGCCGCCCGCGTTGGGATGGCGAACGAGCGCCGCCAGCAGCCTTTGCGTGCGCTCGTGGTCCTCGCCAAGCTGGCTGCAACCATACGGATGCGGGAAGGCATGCACGGGCACGGGCAATTTCGCGTTGCTCGCGAGCGTTTGCGCCAGCGTGCCGACGCACCCGACGGTCGGGATGATCCAAAGCTCGTTGCGCGTGCCCACGCGCCCGTCGGCACGCAGATACCCCTGAAAAGAGCCAGTATACTTTGGTCTGTTTTGGCTGAACTTTGGTCTGTATTCGTATTGTTTCACACCCGAGAGCGCGGTCGCGAGGTTGTGGGTGTGCACCCATTCCCCCGCCTTGATATCGCGCGTCGCGCGACCGATGACCGCGCCGTACTTACGCACGGGCTCGCCCGCCCGGATATCGCGCAGCGCCAGCTTATGCCCCGCGGGAACGTCGCAGATGGCGACCAGCGCCACGGCGACGTTATCGTCCGGGTGGATCACCAGCCTATCCTTCATAACCGTCCCATTCCCGCGCCTTGTCCATCGCGGCGCGCGCGCCCAGCAGCATGATGTCCGAAAGCTGCGCGGCGATCATGTCCTCCAAGCCGAGAATCTCCCGCAGGTCGCGCCCCCACACGTCCTGATCCGACAGCGCGGCGTAGGCGAGCATTTCGGGCGGCATATCGCACGACAGCCGCGAAAAAGCGCGCAGCGCGATTGGGTCGTCCAGAATCTCAAACGGCTCGCCCGCGCGGATGCCCTCGTACGCGCCGCGATCGTTCATGCGCGCGCCCGCGTAAAGCATGATGAGCGAGGCAAGCCCGAACGCAAGGCAGCGCGGCGGCTCGCCATGCTTAGCGGCGTATTCCTCCATCGTCGGCAGCACGCGCGCCTGATACTTGCTCACGGCGTTGAGCGCGATGGACGACAGCAAATGTTTGTTGGCGGGGTTCTCAAAGCGCTTTATCACATCGCCCGCGAACACTTCGACCTCGGCGCGCGGCAGCGGCACCAGCGGCACGATTTCGCTGTCCAGCGCGCGCGTCGAAAAAGCGCGCACGCGCTCGTCGCGCATGCAGTCGCCCACGGTATCCAGCCCGCACAGGAACGCTGCGGAAGCCAGCAGCGTATGCGAGCCGTTGAGCACGCGCACCTTGCGCACCTTGTACGGCGTGACATCCTCCGCAAACAGCACCGGGCAGCCCGCCTTGTCCAGCGGGAATTCCGCGCGCACCCAGTCGGGCGCTTGGATGACCCACAGCCCGAACGTTTCCGCCGTCACGAGCAGCTTGTCCTCATACCCGAATTCCTCGCACAGCGCGCGCGCTTCCTCCTTGGGGTAGCCTGTCACGATCCTGTCCACCAGCGTCGGACAGAAAACGCATTCGTTATCCAGCCACGCGCCGAACGCATTGCCCAGCGCCCATTGCGCCGCTGTCTTTTGCACGCACTCGCGCAAATTTTCTGCGTTGTGGTCGGACAGCTCGCACGGCAGCATCACAAGCCCCGGAAGCCCCGCCGTGAAGCGCTCGTACAGAAAGCGCGTGAGCTTACCCGGGAAAGACGCGGGCGGCGCGTCGTCATACGCGTCCGCGCCGGTATAGACAATGCCCGCCTCGGTGGTGTTGCTCACGATAAAACGCAGGTCGCGCTCATGCGCGAGCGCCAGATAGTCCTGATATTCACGATACGGGTCGATGGCGCGGCGCACGCACTGGACGATGTGCGCGTCACGCTCGCCGCTTCCGCGCAAAAGCACGGTATACAGACCGTCCTGCTCGCGCAGCACGTCCGTCATGCCGCGCGCGATGGGCTGCACGACGGCGACCGCCATATCCAGCCCGAGCGCGGCGTTCGCGTCGTCGATCATGCGGTCGACAAACGCGCGCAGAAAGTTTCCCTCGCCAAACTGCAATACCCGGATACGCTCGGGGCGTTTTTCACCCCGCAGCATCCCGCCTGATACTCTATCCATAACGCTCACCTCTACGCCATTATACCAGCCGCGCTTGACGGTGTAAAGCCTTTGCGGTAGAATGTGCGCAAAGAGAAAGGGGTCAGAGCATGCCCGAGATGAAGGTGTCCGCGCGGCGGCTGGTGGAGTTCACGCACTTCCCGCCGGATATCGTGCCGACCTCCGCCGCCGCCATGGAGCTGGGCATGCTCGGGCACGTCGCGCGGCAGAAGGACGCGGGCGGCAAGAGCGAGTCGCGGCTGGAATGGTCGGGCGTTTGCGAGGGCATGTCCGTCACCGTTACCGGGCGCATGGACGTGTACGACGACAGCGCCGACCCGCCGCTGATCGAGGAAATCAAGCTCGCGTCCACGCAATATCCCGCGCCCGATACGCCGCTGCCCGCGCACCGCGCGCAGGCGGTCTGCTACGCGCACATGCTCTGCGCGCGCGAGGGGTTTGCGCGCGTGATGATTCGCGTGAGCTACGTCACGGTGCAGGGCGAGGTGCTCGCGGATTTTCCCGAAATCATCCCGGCGGAGCGCGCGGAAGCGGAGTTCACGGCGCTGCTTATCCCCCTCGCGCGCTGGGAGGCGGCGCTCGCGGCGTTCCGGGACGTGCGCGACGCTTCCATCAAAGCGCTGCCCTTCCCCTACCCCGCGTACCGCCCGGGGCAGCGCGAAATGGCGGTGCAGGCGTACACCGCCATCTCCCAGAAAAAGCGGCTGTTCTGCACGCTGCCGACCGGCACGGGCAAATCCTCCGCCGCGCTGTTTCCCGCCGTCAAGGCGCTGGGCGAGGGCAAAACGGACAGGATCTATTACCTGACCGCGCGCACGACTGCGCGGCAGGGCGCGCTGGACGCGCTTTCGCGCATGCGCGAACGCGGCGGGCTGCGCCTGCGCTCGGTGACGCTCTGCGCCAAGGAAAAGCAATGCCCGCTTGCCAAGACCACGGGCATGCGCTGTCATCCCGATTTCTGCGACCGCGCGCGCGGACATTACCTGCGCCAGCCCGAAGCGCTCGCGGACATGCTCACATTTGACGACTGGAACGCCGACGCGGTGCTACATATGGCGGAAAAGCACTGTATTTGCCCGTTCGAGTTCGCGCTGGCGCTCTGCGAGATCGCAGACGTGATCATCTGCGATTACAATTATGTCTTTGACCCGGTCGTGCTCGTCAAGCGCATGGCGGGCAAAAGCGGCACGACGCTGCTGGTCGACGAGGCGCACAACCTCCCCGCCCGTGCGCGGGACATGCTCTCGGGCGTGCTCGAGGGCACGCGCATGGCGGCGCTCCGGCGCGATTGCGGAAAGACGCTCGGGCGCAAGAGCGACCTATACAAAGCTTTGACGCGCGTCATAAGCGCCCTGCGCGGCATCGAAAGCACGCTGACGGACGATATTTCCAGCGCCGCGGAGGCGCTCCTTACACCGCTGGCGGCGGGTTCGCGCGTCCCGGGCGCGTCCGAGGCGTTCAAGCTGCTGTTCGTGTTCCTCATGGCAATGCGCAGGTACAGTGAAGCGCCCGAGGATTACAAGCTGCTCTGCGAACGCAAGGGCAAGGAGCGCGATATCAAGCTGCTGTGCCTGAACATCACCGATCACCTCGCGCAGACGACGAAACGCATGCGCGGCTGCGTATACTTTTCCGCGACGCTCTCGCCGCTGGTCAGCATGAAAACGCTGCTGGGCGGCGGAGCGGACGACGCGTGCTTCGCGCTGCCCTCGCCGTTCCCGGAAGAACGGCTGCTCGTGCTCAGGCGCTCGCTGGACACGCGCTATAAGGCGCGCGAGCGCTCGGCGGGCGAGGTCGCCGCAAGCATCCTTGCCATGACAAGCGCGAAAGCCGGGAAATACATTGCGTTTTTCCCGAGCTACGCCTATCTGGACATGGTGCGCGAGCAAATCGTATCCCTCGCGCCCGACGCGCGCGTGGAAGCGCAGGCGCGCAGCATGACCGAGGACGACCGCGACGCGTTCCTCGCGCGGTTTTCGGAAGAACCCGGCGCGCTGCTGTGCCTGTGCGTGCTGGGCGGGGTGTTCGCAGAGTGGCGCGTGCATCGTGGGCGTGGGGCTGCCGATGGTCTCGGAGGAGCAAGAGGCGCTGCGCGCGCATTACGAGCAGACGCTGGGCGACGGCTTTGCCTACGCTTACCGCTACCCCGGCATGCACAAGGTGTCGCAGGCGGCGGGGCGCGTCATTCGCTCGGAGACGGACGCGGGCGTTGTGCTGCTGCTGGACAGCCGGTTCACCACGTCCGAATACGCGGAGCTGCTGCCCGCGCATTTTCACCCGCAGCCCGTCTTAAGCGCCGAGGAGATCGCGCGCAGGACGCGGGAATTCTTCCATATCTATGGTAATTGCGGCGAAGATATGGTAAAATGACGGTACATCAAGCGAGCGAGGGGTGAAAGCGTCATGCCGAAGTATCCGATGCGTCACGTCACCGAGACGGAGGCGCGGCTGGAAACGCTGTACGCGCTCGATTTGCTCGGCGCGTCTTCCGCCGCGCAGCTTCTGGAATTCATGGTCGAAAACGACCTCATGAACTATTTCGATTTGCAGCTCGCGCTCTACGCGCTCTGCGAGGGCGGGCAGACGGCGCAAAGCAATGAGAACGGCGCGGAGCGCTATTCTCTGACCGACGCGGGACGCGAAACGCTCGCGCTCTTTGGCAACCGCATCCCCGCGACCGCCAAGGGCGTTATCGACATCTCCGCCGCCCCTTGGCGCGAGCATTTCAAGAACGCCGAGGCGGTCGCCGCGAGCACGGGCAAGACCGAGCACGGCGAATACACCGCCAAGCTGCAGATCTTTGAAAAAGGTGCGGCGATCATGACGCTCGAAATCGCGTTTCCGTCCGAAGAGCTTGCCGCGCACACCAAGCGCTGCTGGCCGAGCAAGGCGGGCGCGGTCTACAAGGCGATCATGCGCGCCATGGCGGAGGAAGCAAAGCCGTGAGCGTGTGGGCGGTGGTGCTCTGCGGCGGCAGCGGCGAGCGCATGGGCGCGAAGGAAAACAAGACGCTGCTGCCCATCGGCGGCATGCCGGGCGTTCAGCGCTGCGTGCAAACGCTTCAGAGCGGGTGCGACGGCGTTGTGCTGGTCGCGCGCGCGGGCGACGAACGGGTGTTTTCGGAATTATTGCCCGATTGCGCGGTCGTGCAAGGCGGCGCGGACAGGCAGGCATCGGTCTACAACGGGCTGCTTGCGCTGCCGGAGGATTGCGATATCGTGCTGGTGCACGACGGCGCGCGCCCGCTGGTATCCCAAGAGCTGGTTGCGCGCGTGATCGACGGCGTGCGCGCGCGCGGCGCGGCGGTAGCGGCGACGCCCATTCGCGACACCGTGCGCCGCGCGGACGAAAGCGGGCGCATGCTGGCGACCATCCCGCGCGACGGGCTATACGCCATGCAAACGCCGCAGGGCTTTTTCAAGCGCGACCTGCTCGCTGCGCACGAAAACGCGACGACGCGCGAAACAGACGACGCGGCGCTGCTGCTTGCGCAGGGCGTTCCGGTGTACGCGGTCGCGGGCGACTTACGCAACATCAAGCTGACGACGCGGGAGGATATTACCTTGGCAAACACGCTGACGGGCGGCGCGCGCAGGATCGGGCACGGGTACGACGCGCACAGGCTGGTCGCCGGGCGCGCGCTAATGCTCGGCGGCGTGGCGATCCCCTACGACAAAGGGCTGCTGGGGCACAGCGACGCGGACGTTGCCGTGCACGCGCTGATGGACGCGCTGCTGGGCGCGCTCGCGCTGGGCGATATCGGCAAGCTATTCCCCGACACAGACGCGCGCTACAAGGGCATTTCCTCGCTGGCGCTGCTGGAAGCATGCGCGGCGCGTATCCGCGAAAGCGGCTACAGGCTCGAGAACGCCGACGTTACCATCGTCGCGCAAGCGCCCAAGCTCGCGCCGCACATCGCGTCGATGCGCGAAAACATCGCGCGGGCAATGAAGTGCGATATCGGGCGCGTGTCCGTCAAGGCGACGACGACCGAGGGCATGGGCTTTGAAGGGCGCGGCGAGGGCATATCGGCGCACGCGGTCGCGCTGCTGACGACATGATAAAACAATTCACATAGGAGGAATCGACACATGCTACATGACAACGCGATTTGGCTGGGCACATCGGAGGAAGGCGCGGTTTCCTTCCTGCCGCAGATGGCGAACCGCCACGGGCTGATTTCAGGCGCGACGGGCACGGGCAAGACCGTGACGCTGCAAGTGCTCGCCGAGGGCTTTTCCCAGCTTGGCGTGCCCGTGTTTCTGGCGGACGTGAAGGGCGACCTCGCGGGGCTGTGCAAACCGGGCGAGCAAAACGCAAAAATCACCGAACGCCTCGCGGCGTGCAAAGTCGCGGACTACGCGCCGCGCGCATGCCCCGTCACATTCTTTGACGTGTACGGCGAGAAGGGGCATCCCGTGCGCACGACGGTCTCCGAAATGGGACCGCTGCTGCTGGCGCGCATGCTCCAGCTCAACGAAACGCAATCGGGCGTTTTACACCTGCTGTTCCGCATCGCGGACGATGAGGGACTGCTGTTGACCGACACCAAGGATCTGCGCGCCATGCTCGCCTACGTGGGCGAGAACGCGAGCGATTACACGCTCAATTACGGCAACATCGCCAAGTCCTCCATCGGCGCGATTCAGCGCGCGCTGGCGATATTGGAAGACCAAGGCGCGAGCCGCTTCTTCGGCGAGCCGGCGCTTGATATCGCGGACTGGTTCGTGCGCGACGATTCGGGCTGCGGCATGGTGAACATCCTCGCGGCGGATAAGCTGTTCCTGCGCCCGGCGATGTACTCGGCGTTCATGCTGTGGATGCTGGGCGAGGTGTACGAGCTGCTGCCCGAACAGGGGGATTCCGAGCTGCCGCGCATGGTGTTCTTCTTTGACGAAGCGCACCTGCTGTTTGAGGATTGCCCCAAGCCGCTGATGGACAAAATCGAGCTCATCGTGCGCCTCGTGCGCTCCAAGGGCGTGGGCGTGTTCTTCATCACGCAGAACCCGCAGGATATCCCCAGCACCGTGCTTTCCCAGCTTTCCGGGCGTGTGCAGCACGCGCTGCGCGCGTTCACGCCCATCGAGCAGCGCGCCGTGCGCGCGGCGGCGCAGACGTTCCGCCCCAATCCCAAGTTCGACACGGAGACCGCCATCACGCAGCTATCAACGGGCGAGGCGCTGCTCTCCTTCCTGACGGAGGACGGCTCGCCCTCGATCACCCAGCGCGCGACCATCCTGCCGCCGCAGTCCGCCATCGGCGCGATCTCGCAGGATCTGCGCGAGACGTTCATCGAAACGAGCGCCATCGCGGGCAAGTATGACGCGCCGTTTGACCGCGAGAGCGCCTACGAAGTGCTCGCGGCGAAGTTCAAGGCGATAAGCGCCGCAGCCAAGACCACGCGCGTCGTCCAGCCCGTCGCGGAACCACAGCCCATGCAGGCACAGGCGGTTCAGACGCAGCCCGCGCAAGCGCCCTTGCAGACCTACGCGCCCACGACGTTCAAAGTCTTCGACCCGGCGACGGGCACGTATGTGGAGCGCGAAATGGGCGCTATGCCCGCCGTGCAGCAGCCGCAGTATGCGCAGCCCGCGCCCGTGCCCGCCGTGCAGCAGCCGGTCATGCCCGCGCCGGTCAAGCAACAAAAGGCGGTCGCCGAGCCCAAGCCCAAAAAGCAGGTCAAGAGCACGGGACAAAAGTTGCTCGATTCCTTCACAGGCTCTATCGTGCGCGGCGCGGGCGGGCAAATCGGGCGCACGGTGTCGCGCAACATACTGGGAATATTCGGCATCAAGTGAGGCTTATCATGTACGAGGAGATATTGGCGCGCTTTGAAATCACGCCCGAGGAATTCCAGAAAGGTCAGCGCACGCTGTTTACGTCGCTCGAGCCTTTGCGGCTGAAAGTATATTCCTCGAAAGAAAAGAAGAAGATCATCTCGCTCGCCACCATCATGGCGGCGTTCGAACGCGATAGGGAGTACGACGAATCTGGCGTGAACGGCGTTTTGAAACCCATCTGGGAGGACTATACAACGCTGCGCCGCGCGCTGTGCGATTACGGCTTCCTCGAGCGCACGCGCGACGGACGCGTGTACAAGGTCAAGTGACCGCATCCCCTCTCGCCGCTTGATTTCCGCGCGAACGGGCATACTGCAAGCGGGGCAGGGAGGGGATTTAATGGCGCTTGCGGTCGCGTGCCTGACGGGCGCGCTGGCGGTCTTCGCGCGGGCGCGGTGTCTTGCGCGTCCGGCGCGGTACGGAAACGTCGCGCTCGCGTGGAGCGCCGCCGTGTACCTGTGCATGCTGTTGCAGGAATACGCGCTCTACCGCGACGGGCTGCTAACGATGCGTACCGGGCTGCCCTTGCACCTGTGCGGGTTTTCGGGGTTCTTCCTGTGCGCGCCCATGCTGCTTTGCAAGCGCGGCGCGATGTATGACTTTTTCCTGTGCCTATCCGCGCCGGCGGCGGCGCTGGCGCTCTGCTTCCCGGCGATCGCGCGGACGAGCGCGCCGCTGCTGACCGAACTTTCCTTTTTCTTCCTGCACGCGCTTTTGCTGTTCGCGCCCGTCGTCAAGGGCGGCGACGGCGAGCTGCGCGTCCGCGATACGGCGGTCGGCGGCGTGACGGCGATTGCCTGCCTGCTGTTGCTTTCGGCGTTTGTCGCCAATAGCGCCTTATCCGCCAACTACCTGTTCCTCGCCTCCCCGCCGCCCGGTACGCCGCTGGCGGCGCTCTCGGGGCTGTCCATCCCTGCGAGGGCGGCGGTATATCTTGCCCTAGCGCCGCTGTCGGCGTATACGCTGCACGTTCTACGCATTGCAAAGGAGAGAATGCACCATGAAAAGAAGGATCGGTATTCTGACAAGCGGGGGCGACTGCCCGGGGCTGAACGCGGCGATCCGGGGCGTGGCGCGGGCGGCGTATGAGCTGTTCGACGCGGAGATCATCGGCATCCGCGACGGTTATCGCGGGCTGATCAAGGGCGACTGGCAGGAGATGCGCCGCGGTCAGTTTTCGGGCATACTGACGCTGGGCGGCACGATTCTGGGGACCAGCCGCCAGCCGTTCCGCAACATGCGCGTCATCGGCGAGGACAACGTGGACAAGGTCGCCGAAATGAAGAAGAACTACAAGGATTTAAAGCTCGACTGCCTCGTGACGCTCGGCGGCAACGGCACGCACAAGACGGCGAACCTGCTCTCGCAGGAGGGCTTGAACGTCGTGGGCTTGCCCAAGACCATCGACAACGACATTTTCGGCACGGAGTTCACCTTCGGTTTCCACACGGCGGTCGATATCGCGACCGAGGTCATCGACCGCATTCACACCACCGCGACCAGCCACGGCAGGTGCATGGTCATCGAGCTGATGGGGAATAAAGCGGGCTGGCTGACGCTGTACGCGGGCGTGGCGGGCGGCGCGGACGTGGTGCTGCTACCGGAAATCCCCTACGACATCAAGAAGGTCGCCAAGGTCGTCGAGGCGCGCGCAAACAGCAAAAAACCCTTCTCCATCCTCGCGGTGGCGGAGGGCGCGATGAGCGTGGCGGAAAGTAAAATGAAGCGCAAGGAGCGCGAAGCGCTGCGCGCGGAGCAAGGGTTTGCGGGCATATCGGCGCGCATCGCGCGCGAGCTGTCGGAAATGATGGGCGTGGAAGCGCGCGCCGTCGTGCCGGGGCACATTCAGCGCGGCGGCAGCCCGTCGGCATACGACCGCGTGCTGGCGACGCAATTCGGCGTGCACGCGGCGCAGCTCATTCGCGACGGTGTGTACGGCGTGAGCGTGGCGCTCATCGGCAATACGGTGTCGCACAACAAACTGTCGGACATCGCGGGCGTGCCCAAACTCGTGCCGCCCGAGCACCAGATGGTCAGGCTCGCGCGGAACGTCGGCATATCGTTCGGGGACTGATTATTCTACGAGAACGGCGGAATACCAATTCTGCGGCTGCGCGTCGCGTTCGGGCAGCGTTTCGATTGGCAGCCCGAGCGCGCGCACGGTCTTAAACACGTCGATGCCGACCGAGTGGAACGCCGGACGCGCCGCGAGCGGATTGCGGCACTGGGTTTCGCCGTCCTTGCCCGCACAGCGCTTACACAGCCCGCAGTCGCTCATCGAAAAAGCGAAATAGTAGCCCTTATGAAAAGCGGCGGACTCGAGCGCGAGGCTTGCCTTTTGTGAGGCGTGTTTGTCGTTCGCGTGAACAATCACGCCCCACGAATACCGCGACAGCGTTTGCCGCCATTCCTGCATGCTCGGAAACCCCGGGCGGCTCGGGCAGGTCAGCCCCTTCCCCCAGTCCGCGCAGCCAAACATGCACTTCATCAGCGTGCGCTCGTCAAACGCGATATCCGACAACAAAAATGGCACGGCGTCCGCCGCGCCCAGCGACAGCGCGAGGTCGGTCAGCTCCTGCGCGTATTCGGGAAAGATTCTTTCCATGCGCGTTTCCTCCGTATCACTTTTTGCGCGGCTTGATGATCCCCCGCGTGAAATCCGCCACGCGGTAGGCAAGCGTCTGATGCTTCTTGACCGCGACCGCCGCGTCCAGCGCGCCGCGCCGATATTCAAGGTTGTCCGGTCGTCTGCGCACCGCCTCGCGGAAGCTCTGGTGCGCCGAATCGTACTGCTTGAGCGCCATCAATATGCGCCCCTGCAAAAAGTACCACTCGTCGTCCTTGATGTCCGCGCGCCCGAGCTGGCGCAGCGCGCTTTCGTAATTTTCCTGTTCAAACAGGCGCAGCGCAAAATTCTTCGCCTGCTGCGCCGACACCGTATGGAAGCCGACCTGCCGCTGCGAGGATAGGCGCAGCGCCTCCTCATAGGCGAGGTTGAGCTTGATGAGCTGCTCCTGCGCGCGCGACTGCTGTTCCGCTTCGAGGAACTTGTCGGGATGGCATGTTTTGACGCGCGTGCGATACGCCGCGCGGACCGCCTGCGCGTCCGCGTCCTGCGTCAGCCCCAGCATCTCAAATGCGTTGGACACTATTGCAGCGCTTCCCTTCTGATGTCCGCGCCCAGCGCGCGAAGCTTGTCCTCGATGTGCTCGTAGCCGCGCTCGATGTACCCCGGCTCGTAGATTTCGGTCACGCCGCGCGCCATCAGCCCCGCGACGACCAGCGCCGCGCCCGCGCGCAAATCGGTCGCCGTCAGGGGCGCGCCGAAGAGTTCCGGCACGCCCTCGATGATCGCCGTTTGCCCCATGATGTTGACCTTCGCGCCCATGCGCCGCATTTCGTCCAGATGCTTCAGGCGCGACTCGAAGATGGTCTCCATGATGATGCTGTCGCCCGTGGCGCGCGTCAGCAGCGCGCTCATGGGTTGCTGTAAATCGGTCGGGAAGCCGGGGTATTCCTGCGTGCGGATGTTCACGCCCCGATGCCCGCGCACCGTGCACACGCGGATCGCGTCGTCCGAATCCGTCACGCGCACGCCCATCTCCAACAGCTTCGCCGTCAGCGCCTCCATGTGCGTGGGGATGCAGCCGCGAATCGTCACGTCGCCGCGCGTCGCCGCCGCCGCGATCATCAGCGTGCCCGTCTCGATTTGGTCGGGAATGACGGCGTAGGTGCTGCCGTGCAGGTGCTTTGCGCCCGTCACGCGAATCACGTCGGTGCCCGCGCCCTTGACGCGCACGCCCATGCTGCCTAAAAAGTTGGCGAGGTCGACGATGTGCGGCTCTTTGGCGGGGTTATAGATCGTCGTCGTGCCTTCCGCCTTGGCGGCGGCGATCATGATGTTGATCGTGCCGCCGACCGTGATTTTGTCAAAGAAAACGTCCGCGCCCGTCAGGCTGCCGGAGGCGTACAGCATGCCGCCGCGCTCCTCGACGTGCGCGCCCAGCGCGCGCAGTCCCTTGACGTGCTGCTCGAACGGACGGCTGCCGATTTTGCAGCCGCCGGGATAGCCGACCTCCGCCTTGCCCAGCCTGCCCAGCAGCGCGCCCCAGAAATAATAGCTGGCGCGCATGCGGTTGGTGTATTTATTCGGAATGTTATATCCGTTCGCGCCGCGCGGATCGATGGTCATCCGGCGCTTTTGCTGGTCGTACCGCACATCCGCGCCCAGCATGGTCAGGATGGTCGTCAGTACGGAAATGTCTTCGATATCGGGGAGGTTTTCGATGGTGCACGGCTCGTCGCAGAGCAGCACCGCGGGGATGACAGCGACGGAGGTGTTCTTGCCGCCGGACACGAAGGTTTCACCCGAAAGGGGTGCGCCGCCCGTGATCAGCAGCTTGTAATGATCCATGTCGTCCTGGTCCTCCTTCAAGACTGTACCATTAGCATGCGCATACACATTGTACTATACCACAGATTCACAAAAATGTTAACTCTTTTTTCTTAAGCGCCCGCCGCGCGCGGCTTTTGGCGGTTTACATCGACCGCGTTTCATTGTATAATGAGGTATTCGTTTTGAAAAGGAGGGGTGCGCGCGTGAAACGGCTGCTGTATTTGCTGCTTGTGACGTGCGCGGCGGCGCTTGCCGTCAGCGCGATGATCGTGTGCACCGCCTCCGAAGAACAGGCGCTGCCGCCGTTCATGCGCGTCAGCCGCTACGCCTGCCTCGCGCCCGATCACGGTGAAAAAGCGCCGCTCGCGGCGGACGAAGCGCGAAAAACGCCGCTTCCCATTGCCGAGCAAGCGCCGCTTGCGCAAAGGCTCGCGCTGTTCTCGCCGCCCCTGCGCATCAGCTACGTCCGGGCGTATTACATGGCGTTCCACTACTCCGACGAGGCAGGGTAAAGCGCGCGCGAAGCGGCAACCCAAAATAATGATAAAGGAATGTGAAACGATATGGCGACAAGCAAACCCGCGAAGAAACGGGTAGACCCCAAGCTCATTTCGACCGTCACGCTCGCCGTGCTGCTGGCTCTGACGGTGTTCCTCTCGGTGATCGGTCTTTCCGGCATGAAGGTGTCGGCGGACGGGCTGTACAAGCTCCTGCCGTGGCTGCCCGGCGTGAACGACGACTGGAAAGAAGCGCTCGTTCCCGGCAACGATTTGGGCGGCGGCACGTTCGTAGAGCTTACCGCGGCGCAGGGCGACATGGACGCGACTGCTTTCCAGAACGCGCTGATGGACGCAAAGGACATCCTCTACAACCGCTTGAGCTATAAAGGGTATTCCTCCGCGCAGGTCAGGCTGACCGGCAATAACACCATTTTGGTGGAAATGCCCGAATACGCCGAGGAAGTCGCGCTCAAGGAGCTCGTGTCCACAAAGGGGTATATCGCCTTTACCGACGCGAGCGGCAATGAGATCATCAACAGCGCGCACATCAGCGCCGCGCAGCCCTCCACGCAGGACGGCGAAAACTACTCGGTGTCCGTGCTGACGAACGACGAGGGCACCAAGCTCCTTGGCGACGCGACGACCGCGATGGTCGCGGCAGGCAGCGGCAGCATGTCGCTGGTGCTCGACGGCGGAACCGTCACGACCGCGACGGTCAATCAGGCGTTCACCGACGGCGGCGTATCCGTCCCGATCGGCACGGAGTTGCAGGACGCTTGGAGCTTCGCGGCGTTCCTCAACTTCGGTCCTCTGCCGCTGGACATGACGGAGACGGCTTCCGGCGCGATGAGTGAAAAGACGGGCGAGGGCGCGGCGGACGCGCTCGTGCTCGCGGGCGCTGTCGCGCTGCTGATCGTCGTCGTGCTGTTGATCGTGCGCTATCGCCTCGGCGGGCTTCTGGCGGCGTGGGCGCTCTGGGTCGTGACGATCTTCGCGTTCTACTGCGCGGCGATCTCCGGCATGCCCTTCTCGGTGTCCTCGGCGCTCGGGCTGCTGTGCACGCTCGCCGTGGCTGCCGGCGGCATCATGATCGTCATGGAAAACATTGGCTATAACGCCGCGCGCGTGCCAAGCGTGCCGCAGGCGATGCGCACGGGCTTCAAGCGTTCAAACGCTGCCGTGCTCGACGTGCACGCCGTGCTGCTGCTCGCCGCCTTCGCGCTGATGTCCATCGGCATGGGCACGGTGCACGCCTTCTCACGCGTGCTGTGCATGGGCGTTTGCGTGAGCGCCGTCGGCGTGATGATCCTGCTGCGCGTGCTCCTCTACAACGCGGCGGCGGTGCTGCCCGGCTCGTGCGAGCTGTATACCGGCAAAAAACATAGCAAGGAGGCGCAGTAAATGAACAAGCTAGGTCGCGCCCAATACTACCTCATTTTCTCCGTCGCGGTCATTCTCGCCGCCGCGGTGCTCCTCTTGACCGGCGTTACCGCCATGCCCAACGAAATCGTCAGCGGCAGGCCGCTGTACAGCACGCTCTGGTGCGCCGTGGCGATCACCGCGCTGGTATTTGTGTACGTCGCGCTGCGCTATGACGTCGCGATGGCGCTCGCCGCCGCCGTTCAGTACGCGCACGACGTACTGCTGACGCTCGCGCTGCTGTGCGTGTATTCGCTGTTTGCGAACGTGGGCGCGTGGTTTCCCGCCGCGCTGATGGCGGCGTCGGTCATATCGCTGTTCTCCGCCATCTACCTCGTAACGAAAATCAAGGAACAGTCCCGCGACGCGCTGCTGCGCCTGCGCCCGCGCGCGGAGGTCGCGCAGCTTGCGGTCAAGGCGGCTCGCCCGACGTTCATCCGCGCGGCGATCATCATCGCGGTGTTCTGCGCGGCGTGCTACTTTCTCGCCCCCGAGGTCGTTCGCGATTCTCTGAAGGTCGTCGTGGTGGGCGGCGTGGTCGCCTGTTACTCGGGCAACGCCATCACCGGCTATGTCTGGTCGTTCGTGGAAGAAGCGCGGCTGGCGCGCAAGACCGCGAAAAACGCGAAAAAATAACACGCGCAAACCGGAAGGGAACGATGGCGATAGCGGCATCGTTCCCTTCCACTTTATCTTGGATGGAGGGCGCATGCAGAAGCGATTCATACGCAGGACGGAGGCGGCGGGCGATTGGTTCTCATCGCTGCTCGCGGCGCGCGGCGCGCGCACCGAGCAGGAGATCGCCGCCTTCCTGCGTCCGTCGCTGCGCGAGATCGCCAAGCCTGAAAGCCTTCCGGGCATGCGCGAAGCGCTCAGCGTCATTGCGGGCGCAAAGCGTATCGCCATCTACGGCGATTACGACGCGGACGGCGTATGCGCCAGCGCGATATTGCAAAAGACATTGGGGGACAGGGCGCTCGTCTACATCCCCGACCGCTTTTCCGAGGGCTACGGGCTGAACGAAAGCGCTGTGCGCGATTTGGCTGTGCGGTGCGACTGCCTTGTAACGGTCGATTGCGGCGTGACGAGCGTGCGCGAGGTCGCGCTGGCAAGAGAATTGGGCATGCGCGTGGTCGTGACCGACCACCACCAGCCCAAGGAGCAATTGCCCGCCGCCGACGCGCTGATCGACCCGGCGCTGACGAAGGGATCGCCGCCGCTGTGCGGCGCGGGCGTGGCGTGGAAGCTGGCTTGGGCGCTCGGCGGGCGCGATACGGCGTATTCGCTGCTCGACTTGTGCGCGCTGGCGACGATCGCGGACATGGTGCCGCTGCTGCATGAGAACCGCGCGCTGGTGCGCGCCGGGCTGCCGAGGATGGCAGCAAGGCCGGGGCTTGCGGCGTTGCTGTCAGTCGCGGGCATCGAGAGCGCGCCGACCAGCGAAACGGTCGCGTTCGCACTCGCGCCACGGCTAAACGCGGCGGGGCGGCTAGAGAGCGCGCAAACGGCGCTTTCGTTGCTCATGACGGAGGACGAAACCGAGGCGCTCACGCTGGCGCGCAAGCTCGACGCGCTCAATATCAAGCGCCGCGCGCTCGAGAGCGACGTGCTGGAGGAAGCGCGCGGGCAGGTCGAAGCCATGGATGTCGCCTCGCTGCGCGCGCTGGTCGTCGCGGGCGAGGGCTGGAACCCCGGCGTAACGGGGCTTGCGGCGGGCAGGCTTGCCGAAGCATACGGCTACCCGTGCGCGGCGCTGTCGATTCAGGGGGATTCGTGCGTTGGCAGCGCGCGCAGCGCAAACGGCGTTGATTTGTTTTCTGCGCTGCTCGCGTGCGAACCGCTGCTTTCGCGCTTTGGCGGGCATAAACAGGCGGCGGGGCTGTCGCTGCCGCTAGGCAACGTCCCGGCGTTCGCCAAGCGTTTCAGCGACGCGGTGTCCGCGCAAATCGGCGGCGCGGCGCTCGCTCCCTGCGCATACTATGACGCGGAGCTGTCGCTCGCCGAGGTCACGGAGGACACGATCGACAGAATCGCGCTGCTCGAGCCGTTCGGCACGGGCAATCCCGCGCCCGTGTTCCTGCTTCGCGGGGCGACGCCCATGATGCTGCGCGCGGTCGGCGCAAACGGCGCGCACCTCAAGCTGACGCTCTCGCAAAACGGCGCGACGCGCGCGGGCGTGGCGTTCGGCATGGGCGGATATCTGGACGACGCGCCGCTGGACGCGGTCTTCACGCCGACGCGCAACCATTTCAACGGCAAAACGACGTGCGAGGTCAGGATTTCGGCGATCCGCAGGAGCGAGGGGGAGGCATCATGGCGTACACCAGCTACAAGTACCTGACGATGGAGGACATGGTCGCCAGGGTGCAGCAGTATCACCCGGGCGACAGCTATCTATTGGTGCAGAAGGCGTACCAGTTCGCCTCCGAGGTGCACTGCAACCAGCTTCGGAAATCGGGAGAAAAATACATCGTCCACCCGGTGTACGTCGCGAGCATCCTGACCGAACTGATGATCGACGCGCCGACCATCGCGGCGGGGCTGCTGCAC
>CAZEIC010000032.1:0-26659 GCA_964512175.1 uncultured Oscillospiraceae bacterium
GCCGGAAAGCGCCTTGGGCTTGCGGTTGAGGAGGTAGCCGATGTCCAAAATGCGGGCGGCTTCTTCGACGCGCGCCTTGATTTCGTCCTTGGGGGTTTTGCGGAGCTTCAGACCAAACGCCATGTTGTCATAGACCGTCATATGCGGATAGAGCGCGTAGTTCTGGAACACCATCGCGATGTCCCGCTCGGCCGGCCCCTTGGTGTTGACGACCTCGCCGCCGAGAACGATGAATTCCTTGTCCTCGATGTCCAAGGTAAAGTCGCTGACCGCCGTGACGCCGCCTGCGTACACCTTGTAAATGTGGTTAAGAGATACGCTCGACATAAAAGTTCCTCCTCACAGTAATTGAGTAGCCGCGCGAGACGCAAGCCGACGCTTACCAGCGCGACCGATGTCGTGCCTTTATTATACGGGCAGCGACCTGAAAAAACCAGTCTGTAGATTATATAAAGATTTACAGGGTTTGTTGTGCAATATTGTAGAACTTGGTCGCATTGATACCAAATGCGCCAAATCCTAGGAAAATCGCGGTTTTCAAGGGCGCTTGCGCTTTCGCGCGAACAACAGTATACTATGTTTGAAGGGAAGTGGCAATATGCAAACGTCCGCTCAGCGTCTGCGCGATTTGCTCCGGGAGGCGCGCCGCGTCTGTTTTTTCGGCGGCGGGGGTGTCCACCGAGAGCGGCATCCCCGATTTCCGAAGCGAGGACGGGCTGTACCGCCAGACATGGCGCTACCCGCCCGAGACGATTTTGAGCCATGATTTTTTCATGCGAAACACCGAGGAATTCTACCGCTTTTACCGCGAAAAGATGCTCTTTCCAAGCGCCGCGCCCAACAAGGCGCACAAAACGCTCGCCGCGCTGGAAAAGGACGGCAAACTGACCTATGTCGTGACGCAGAACATCGACGGGCTGCATCAGGCGGCGGGCAGCGAGCGCGTGCTCGAGCTGCACGGCTCGGTGCACAGGAATACCTGCGTCCGCTGCGGAAAGAAGTTTTCGCTGGACGATATCCTGCGTTCCGAGGGCGTGCCAAGGTGCGCGTGCGGCGGCGTGATCAAGCCCGACGTCGTGCTCTACGGCGAGCAGCTTGACGAGCGCGTCATCGATACATCGCTCTCCGCCATCGCGAGCGCCGATTTGCTGCTCATCGGCGGCACGTCGCTGAGCGTGTACCCCGCCGCCGGGTTCGTGACGGCGTGCCGGGGCAAAGTCGCGGTCGTCAACATGTCGGAAACGGGCATGGACGGGCGCGCCGATCTGGTGATCCACGCGCCCGTGGGCGAAACGCTCGCGGCGGCTGCGGCGCTATTGTAGCCAGTCGAGCTGCTCGCTGGTCGCCGCCCATTCGACATCCGATTTGCGCACCCAGCCGTATGTTCCGTCCACGTCCATACGCTCGCCCGGTTCGCCCGAGCGCGGGATGCAAATATAGTAGAAACTGCCTGATTCCGCCAGCAGGTACGCCTTGACGCCCACCGCCAGCGTTCGGAGCGTTTTCCCGCCCCCGGCACTCTCCGTAAGCGGCGTTTCCGTGGTCGTCATGACCTTGTATAGCGGCCTGTGGAACGAGACGTCGGTATACTGCGCGTTGATGTATGTCGCGCTGACATAGCCTTCCAGACTGCCGATGCGCACATGGTACCACGGGTGCGGGTCGCCGTTTTCGACGCCCAAATCGACGGCAAGCGCGCCGGACTTGAGCTGCGCGAGGCTTCGAGAGCGCGTGGATTTGCTTTCGCGCAGGTGGACGTTGCTGGTGATCACATAACCTTCCGGGACTTGCGGTATTTCCCCGGACGCTTGCTCGCACGCCTCGACGCTCTTGGGGAACGCCTCCGCGTCGAGCGATACGGTAAAGAGGAGCGGCCCCATCGGGAAGGTCGCGGTCTGTATCTGCTCGCCCGCGTATTGCAGGATTTCGTAATATTTCTCGCTGACTTTGACGACCGTGCCCTCGTCCTTCGCCCAATCCAAGCGCTCGTAGCTTAGCAGCCTGCACGGCTCGCGCTCGCAATCGGCGCGCGGCGGAGACACGAGGAAACGCTCGAGCGCCGCGTCGCCCGTCGGGTAGCTGACGTAGAAATTGCTTTCGATTTCGTCGTAGGTGACGGCGAGCGCGCGCCCGGGCAGCAGCGCCTTCTCGCCCGCCGGGGCGACTGTCCACGCGTCGCCCGGTTTTTCCTGCGAAAGCGCGACGAGCAGCCGCTGCTTGCCCTTCTCCATGGCGGCGACGCCGTAGGATTGAATCGGCATCTGTTCGGTTTCCACGCGCGCGACCGCGCCCGCCAGCAGCGTCCAGCCGGCAAGCTCCTTGCGCGTAAGCGCCGCCGCGATTTCCTCGGGCGCTTCCCCGACGAACTCCCAGACCTCGACGCTATTCGGCGCTTCAAGGCTGTTGCCCTTGAGCGTGACGAAGCTCCTGCGGATGCCCTGCGTCATGTCGGGCATCTGCGCGAGGTCGGCGGGCGCAAAGCCATACTCCGCGAGCGTTTCGTTGCGCCAAGCGAGCGTTTCGTCGCTCCAGTCGGCGCGGCTGCCCATCGCGCTGACAAACAGGTCTTCGATGGCGTGCGCCGCCGTGCGCGCGTCGGGCGAGCGCATCTTGCGCAAGCTGCCGCGCGCCAAAATCTCCGCCTGAACTATCGCGTCCTGCAGCATGCGCTTGGCGGCGTCGCTCCACGCCGCGAACCAGCCGCGCTGCTTGGCAAGCGCCAGCAGGTCTTCGAGCGCCAGCGTCCTGCTGGACGACCGTTCTTCGTTGGGGATCGACAACGAGCCGTAGAGATAACGCCCGTCCTCCTTGTCAAACCCGGCGTAGTCGATGCCTTCGGGGTCGTCCTCTGTTTGGAATTCCACATGCCAGTGGTCTTTGTCCTCGCGCACGCGGATGACGAGCGCGTCCGCCTGCGCTTGGGTGTAGCCGTGTTCCTCGGTCAGCAGCCGCTTGAGAGACGCAACGACGCTCTCCACGGTCGTGCCCGCGAGCGCCGCGACGGGCAGCAGGCAGCAAACCAACGCGATACAAACCAGCCTTTTCATGCTTTCCTCCTTCAGCCGTTGCCTTCGGCGCTGCTGAACATGTAGAGTGTCTCGCCGTCCGGTGAGTGCAGGACGACGGTGTAGAAATTCTCGTAACCGCTGGGGTCGAGAAATTCCAGCGTCCAGTTGGGCGATTCGTAGTAGGAATACGCGCGGTTGGTGAAGCCATACTCCAGCCAGTACCGCAAAAGCGACTCGCGCGATTCGCCGTATTGCTTCGACAATGCCTGAATCGCCAGTTCCACCGCTTTTTCCAGCGGCAGGTCGCCCTCTCCGGGTGTTGTATAGGAAACGTAATCGAGCGTCTTGTTCCTTGCCTTGAACCCGGCGACCGTGTCGTCAAACCCTGTCAGCGGCACGGGCGATGGCATATCGACGCGCTCGTAATCGCCGGTTTCCGCGCGACCCGGGGCGTAGTATTCCGCCGTGCCGAACGCGCAGAGCAGCAGCGCGCAGGCGAGCGCCGTGAACGCGATCGCCAGCCCTTTTTTCACGTCGTCCCGGTGCACGATGGCGGACACGCGCGTTTTGAGCTTTCTTCCGGTCATGGTCATGCCGGTCGCCAGCACGGACACGCCCGGGGCGCAGCGCTTGGCGGCGGCGAGCACGAGCACCCCGGCATACGCGCGCGCGTCCTCCCGCGTCATGCCCGCGACCACGCGGTCGTCGCAGGCAAGCTCGCTGTCGGTGCTTGCCATGTCTGCGGCGAGCCATACAAGCGGGTTGAACCAATGGACGGCGCAGCACGCCAGCCGCGCGACGCCCCAAAGGTGATCTTTTCCTTTATAATGGCATACTTCGTGCGCCAGTACGTGGATAGCGTCCTGCGGCTTGGCGGTCAGCGGCAGCGCGATATAGGGGCGAAACACGCCCACCAGACACGCGCTGGGCAGCGGGTCGGTAAACCAAACCGGGAGGGGCTTCACGCCGCGTTCGCGGCAGAGCGCCTCGTATTGCTCCTTGAGCTTGCCCGAGATTTCCTCGATGCGTCCCGCCTTGAGCCTGCGGCGAAAGCGCGCGTTGGAAACCGCGAACCAGACCGCCGTCGCGCCGAAGCCCGCGAGGTAGACGTACAGCGCCGTTTTCGCCGTCCTGCCGTTCTCAAAGCCACGGTTGACGGCGCGCAGCGTGTCGGTCAGCGGGTCGTCCTCCACGCCCGCCGCCACGTTCGCCTGCCAGTACAGGTCGCTCGCCGCGTCGCGCAGACGAATGCGCACCTGATCCGCCATCGGGCGCATGCCCTCGTCTCCGTAACTTGGGCGGATCTCGTTGATCAGCGGGTTGGGCAGCGCCAGCGGGCATAGCAGCCGCACGGCGACAAGCAGCCACGCAAACCAGATCGCGCGGTTGCCGAGCTTTTTTCGGAAAAGCCATCGCACGGCGAGCATCAGCAATATGGCGACGCTCGCCGTGATGTTCGCCTCGATGAGAAAGTTATACAGCATAGCGGTACGCATACGGTTGCCCCCTTACTTTCCTTCTTTTTTGAGCAGCGTCAGCACGTCCTCGATTTCCGCGATGCTCATTTCGCCGGAATCCACCAGATTGTTGATCAGCAGCGACGCTTTGCCCTCGTACACGCGCGAGAGCAGCTTGCGCGTCTGGTCGGTCGACGCGTCCTCGCGGCTGACGCGCGGCGAATACAGCTTGACCGCGCCCGTTTCGTCCACCGCCACGCTGCCCTTGTCCTGCATGCGCTTGAGCAGGGTGATGACGGTGTGCCGCGTCCAGCCCGTGTCCGGCTCGAGCATTTTGGTGATGTCCGCCATCGAACGCGGCTGCCTGTCCCATAGAACCTCCATGATTTTCCATTCCGCCTCTGTGCACTGCATGCGAAATCCTCCTTGGGTGACAATTGTCTACCAACATCATAGTGTACAACTGTCTACTTGTCAAGGGGGAAGGGCGCGTAACAATTGTAACAAGTATCCATCCATTTTTTTCTTGACAGAAATCGCGGGCTTCCGTATACTGCCATTTATGTGTATGGGTGGGTAAGGCTCATGCTAAATAAACCGTAGGAGATGAACCTTTGATGAGATTGTGGCTCAAACGCTGCGTACCGCTGCTGTTGACCGTGGCGCTCGTCCTGACGTGCGCTTTCCCGGCGGGCGCTTCCCAAGCGGAGAAGCCCGCGTGGCTGACCGCGCTGCTGGACGCTTTCCTGACGGAAACGCCGGACGAGGCGCTTTCGTTCTATTTAGATAGCTTAACGCCCGAGGCGCTGGCGGCGCTGGCGCAGAAGCTGATTCGCGGCGATGCGCTGACGGCGGAGGAAGCGGCGCTCAAGCGCGCGCTGCCGCCGGTCGCGATGGCGCTGGCGGTGTCCTACGCGGTCACGCCGCCCGCGCCCGAACAAGAGGAAAAGATCGTCGCGGGGCTGGCGGACGTGAAGGAGAAGGCGGCGACGGACGAATACGCGGACGCTGTCGCGGCGGTCTGCGCGGAGACGGGCATCGAGGTGATCGTCACGCCCGGCGCGGACGGCGAAACGCCCAAGCTCACGCTGATTGACGACAAGATCCCTGACGCGCCCGTTTTGATGACCGAGCTTCCGGTCGAGACGGTCGCCAACGTGAAAGCGCTTGCCGCCGCGCTGGAAACGGCGCAGTCGGCGGGCGCGAAGGATGCCGCCGGGCAGATCAACAGCGCGGTCGAGGGCAAGGAGGACGACGAGGCGGCGGAGCTTCCGCAAGACGACGCGCCCGTGATCGCGCCCGAACCCGAACCTGAACCCGAACCCGAACCTACGCCTACGCCTACGCCCAAGCCGACGAGAAGACCGACCGACCGGCCGACCGACGCGCCCACGCCCGCGCCCGCCGCTTGCGGCATACCCGGGCATACGGTGAGCGACGGGCTATCCCATGCCGCCGCGCCGTGCGGCATCGCGGGGCATCTCGCGTGCGACGGGCTATCCCATGTCGCCGCGCCGTGCGGCGCAGCGGGACACTTCGCGTGCGACGCAGTTTCCCATATCGCCGCGCCTTGCGGCACGGCGGGGCACTTCGCGTGCGACGGGCGTTCGCATGTGAATTCCTGCGGCACGGCAGGGCATCTGGACTGCGACGGGAGACTGCACGCGCTGAGATGCGGCGTCGCGGGACATTTCTGCGGCGACGGAAAGCGCCACATTGCCGGTAATTGCGACATCCCGGGG
Organism: uncultured Oscillospiraceae bacterium; assembly: GCA_964512175.1. GTDB lineage: Bacteria > Bacillota > Clostridia > Christensenellales > Aristaeellaceae > CAZEIC01. The sequence goes on from CAZEIC010000032.1 coordinate 6,208, forward strand.
CACTTCTGGTGCGACGGCGGCATGCACTGGTCGTTTGACTGCGGCGTGGCGGGGCATTTCTGTGGCGACGGACTAGACCACAGCGCGGGCGAGTGCGGCGCGCCGGGGCACTACTGGTGCGACGGCAACGTACACGCGCCGTTTGATTGCGGTATCGCGGGGCATTTCTGCGGCGACGGACTAGTCCACTGCGCGGGCGAATGCGGCGTACCGGGGCACTTTTGGTGCGACGGCGGTAACCACGGCGCGATCGAATGCGGCGTGGCGGGGCATTATTGCGGCGACGGCAAGGATCATTATGCCGGCGCTTGCGGCATCGAGGGGCACTACTGGTGCGACGGCGGCGAACACTGGGAGCTTGAATGCGGTATCGAGGGGCATACCTGCTTCGATGAAAAGGACCACACCGCAGCCGCATGCGGCGTGCCGGGGCACTTCTGGTGCGACGGCGGCGAACACTGGCCGTTTGAATGCGGCGTGGAGGGGCATTATTGCGGCGACGGCGAAGACCACAGCGCGGGCGCGTGCGGCGTGCCGGGGCACTACTATTGCGACGGCAATTTCCACGGCGCGATTGAATGCGGCGTGGCGGGGCATTATTGCGGCGACGGCTTGCAGCATTACGTGGGCGAGTGCGGCATTGCGGGGCATCTCGCGTGCGACGGCAACGACCACAGCCCGGGAGTTTGCGGCTTCGCGGGGCACTACTGGTGCGACGGCGGCGCTCATAATCCGTTTGAATGCGGCGCCGAGGGGCATTCCTGCGCCGACGGCAGACACCATAACGCTGGCGATTGCGGTATCGACGGGCACTACTGGTGCGATGACAAAAATCATTTTTCGGCGATTGGATATTGCGGCGTCGAGGATCATTTCTTGTGCGTGGGCGATCATGATGTAGCGCCGTGCGGCACGCATTTCGTCTGTATGGAGGGCTACGCGGAAGCCGAGCACGTCGCCGCCGCGTGCGAAACGGTTGATCATTGGAATTGCGACGGTTTGACGCATACCGCCGCGCCCTGCGGAACGCATCATGTCTGCGAAGCGAACTACGACGCGGCGGCGCACGCGCTCGCGGCGTGCGGAACGCATTATATCTGCGAAGAAAACTACGACGAGACGAAGCATACCGCCGCGCCGTGCGGCAAGCTCAAACATTGGAACTGCGACGATATGACGCATACCGCCGCGCCGTGCGGAACGTCGGTGCACTTGATGTGCGACGGGCTGTCGCACGAACTCGCGTCGTGCGGAACGCACCGCGTCTGTGCGGAAGGCTATGACCCGGCGGCGCACGTCCCCGCGGAGTGCGGCGTGCATTACGATTTCGCCTGCTGGGAGGGTCACGACCCAACGGCGCACGCGTTAGCGCCGTGCGGTACGCACCGCGTCTGCGATGCTGGTTACGACCCGACGGCGCACGCGCTTGCGGCGTGCGGCAAGCATTACGTCTGCGGAGAAGGCTATCAGGAAGCCGAGCATGCCGCCGCGCCGTGTGGTAAGCATTACGTCTGCGGAGAGGGTTATCAGGAATCCGAGCACACCGCCGCGCCCTGCGGAATCGGCGGACATTGGCTGTGCGACGGGCTTGAGATACACACCGCCGCGGAGTGCGGAACGGATGGACATTGGGCGTGCGACGGGGATGCGCACCATTTGTATCCATGCGGATTACATTTCATTTGTTTGGATGCCCCCGAAAGCATGACCGACCACGGACCGGCTGCCTGCGGCGTGTCGGAGCATTACGCCTGCGACGGTTGGGAGCACTCCACGGAGATATGCGCGTCCATCGAGGATCCTTCTATATAGTCGGAACGGTTGTAAACCTTCACGGGGGTCGGGCGGTGATGCGCCCGATCCCCGCTTTTGCTAAATACGGCAAAAACAAGAATAACACTTTTCATTTATGCAGGATTTTGGTATACTTACGGGAACGCGCCCGCGGCAGCAAGGCAGCGGTGTAGAAGGGCGCGGCGATAGCATTGTAGAACGGAAGGGGAAGGAACATGGAAACGCGAATGTGGAACGAAGCGGTCGAGACCATGCCGCGCGAGAAGATGCGCGCCTTGCAGCTTGCACGGCTGCAATGGTCGGTCAGGCACGCGTATGACAACGTGCCGATGTACAGGCAGAAGATGGACGCGGCGGGCGTAACGCCGGACGACATCCGCACGCTTGCCGATATCCGGCATATCCCGCTGACCTCCAAGCAGGATTTACGAGAACAATATCCGTTTAAGCTGCTTGCCGTGCCCATGCGCGACGTGGTGCGCATCCACGCGTCCTCCGGCACGACGGGCAAATCCATCACGGCGGGCTACACGCGAAACGATTTGGACATGTGGGCGGAGAACATCGCGCGCATCGTGACGGCGGGCGGCGGCACGCAAGACGATATCGTGCAGATTTCGTTTGGCTACACGCTGTTTACAGGCGCGTTCGGGCTGCACGGCGGGCTGGAGAAGATCGGCGCGGCGATCATCCCGATATCGTCTGGCAACACCGAGCGCCAGATCAACATCATGCGCGATTTCGGCGCGACGGCGCTGGTCGCCACGCCGAGCTACGCCATGTACATGGCGGAGGTCGCCGAGCGCATGGGCGCGATGAAGGATATCAAGCTGCGCGTCGGCTTTTTCGGCGCGGAAGGCTCGACCGAGGAAATGCGCGCCGAGCTCGAGGCGCGCTGGGGCATCCTCGCGACGGAGAACTACGGCTTGACCGAAATCATCGGGCCGGGCGTGTCGGGCGAATGCGCGTGCAAAACGGGCATGCACATCAATGAAGACCATTTCCTGTGCGAGATCGTCGATCCTGACACGGGCGAGCCGCTGCCCGAGGGCGAGCAGGGCGAGATGGTCATCACCACGCTGACGAAAGAGGCGCAGCCCGCCATCCGCTACCGCACGCGCGATATCACGCGGCTCATCACCGCGCCGTGCGATTGCGGGCGCACGAGCATCCGCATGGAGAAGGTCAAGGGGCGGTCGGACGACATGCTCATCATCCGCGGCGTGAACGTGTTCCCCTCGCAGGTGGAGAGCGTGCTTGTCGGCATGGAGGGCATCGGCCCGCATTACGAGCTGGTGGTTACGCGCAAGAATTACACAGACCAAATCGAAGTGAAGGTCGAGCTCATCGACGCGCGGCTGCTCACGCGCTATTCCGAGTTGGAAGCGCTGCAAAAGCGCATTCAGGGCGCGCTGCGCACCGTGCTGGGGCTGGAGTTCGTCGTGACGCTGGTATCGCCCAACACGCTCAAGCGCTTCGAGGGCAAGGCAAGGCGGGTGACGGATCTACGATGAACACGCAATTGATGTTGGGCAACGAGGCGGTCGCGCGCGGCGCGTGGGAGGCGGGCTGCCGCGTGACGGCGAGCTATCCCGGCACGCCGAGCACCGAAATCACCGAGTTCTGCGCGAAATATCCCGAAATGAACTGCGAATGGGCGACGAACGAGAAGGTCGCCTGCGAGGTCGCCTTCGGCGCGGCGGCGACGGGCGCGCGCGCCATGACCTGTATGAAGCACGTCGGCGTGAACGTTGCGGCGGACCCGATTTTCACCGCCGCGTACACGGGCGTGGACGCGGGGCTGGTCATCGTCTGCGCGGACGACCCGGCGATGCACTCCAGCCAGAACGAGCAGGATTCCAGAATGTACGCGCGTGCCGCGCACATTCCCATGCTCGAGCCGGCGGATTCCGAGGAATGCCGGACGTTTGCCAAGCTCGCGTTCGAGCTGTCCGAGCAATATGACACGCCCGTGTTCCTGCGCCTGACGACGCGGCTGTCGCACTCGCGTTCGCCCGTGACGCTGGGTAATCGTGTCGAGCACGATGTAGGAAAATATCAAAAGGACTTCATGAAATACGTCATGATGCCCGGCATGGCGATCAAGCGGCACGTCGTCGTCGAGGCGCGCGAGAAAAAGCTCGCCGAGGACGCGCGCGCGCTCTTTTGCAACCGCGTGGAGCTGCGCGATGTGGCGCTGGGCGTGGTGTGCGCGGGCGTGACGTACCAATACGTGCGCGAGGCGCTGCCAAACGCCAGCGTATTGAAGCTGGGCATGTCCTACCCGCTGCCAGAAGATTTGATTCGCGAGTTTTCCGCCAAGGTGGACAGGCTGGTCGTCATCGAGGAGCTCGAGGGCGTGCTCCAGCGCGATATCGCGGCGCTGGGCATCCCGGTGTCGGGCAAGGAAAAAACGGGCGTGCAGGGCGAACTCTCGGTCGAGAAGATCCGCGCATTGTTCGCGGGCGGCGAACCGCCGAAAGCGCCCGAAGCGCTGCCCGCGCGCCCGCCGGTGCTCTGTCCCGGCTGTCCGCACAGGGCGACGTTCCGCGCCATCAAGGACTTGAAGCTCACGGTGTTCGGCGATATCGGCTGCTACACGCTCGCCGCGCTGCCGCCCGTTTCCTCGATGGACATGTGCCTGTGCATGGGCGCGTCCGTCGGCATGGCGTTCGGCGCGGAAAAGGCGCGCGGCAAGGAATTCTCGCGGCACGCCGTCGCGGTGCTCGGCGATTCCACGTTCCTGCACAGCGGCGTGACCTCGCTCATCGACGCTGTGTATAACGGCGCGACGATCACCATCGTCATCCTCGACAACCGCATCACCGGCATGACCGGGCATCAGCAAAACCCGGCTTCCGGCAAGGACATTTACGGTAATCCCGCGCCCATGCTCGACCTTGCGGCGCTCTGCGGGAGCGTCGGCGCGCATGTGCGCGTCGTAGACCCGATGGATATCAAGGAAACGACGCGCGTCCTGCGCGAGGAAACGGCGCGCGAGAGCGTGTCGGTCGTCATCGCGAAAAGCCCGTGCGCGCTTTTGTCCAAAGAGAAAAAGCCGCCGCTTGCCGTCTCCGGGTGCAAGGGCTGCGGCGCGTGCCTGAAGCTCGGCTGCCCCGCCATCCGGAAGGAAGGCGGGCTCGCCGTCATCGACGGCGCGCTGTGCGCGGGCTGCGGGCTGTGCGTATCTGTCTGCCCGTTTGGCGCGATTGGAGGCGCGGACGCATGAACGCGAACATCATCATCGTGGGCGTCGGCGGGCAGGGCATCCTGCTTGCCAGCAAGATACTGGGCAGGCTCGCGCTCGACGCGGGGCTGTGCGTCAAGGTGTCCGAGGTGCACGGCATGGCGCAGCGCGGCGGCAGCGTGATCACGCACGTGCGCATATCCGGCGGCGAGGTGTTATCGCCGCTGGTCGCCGTGGGCGAGGCGGACTATGTTTTGTCCTTTGAACGGCTGGAAGCGCTGCGCGCGCGGCGATATTTGAAGCAGGGCGGCGTGCTGATTTACAACGACCAGCGCGTGCAGCCCATGCCGTGCATACTGGGCGCGGCGGAATACCCAGAAGCTGACCCCGGCGGCGTTGCCGTGGACGCGCTTGCCATCGCGCGCGCGCATGGCAACGAGCGCGCGGTGAACATCGCGCTGCTGGGCGTGCTGGCGCGCCATTGCCCGTGGACGGTCGCCCTGTGGGAGGACGCGATCGCCGCGTGCGTGCCGCAAAAGACGCTGGCGGGCAACCTCGCGGCGTTCCGCGCGGGGCTGAAAGCGGGAAGCGAGGTTGAAATAGCGCCTGAATGGAAAGCATGATGTGGAACGGCTCGATGGAGCGCGCCTCGCGCGACGAGCTGTATGAAATCCAATCGCGCCGTTTGCGCTCGGTGGTGCGCAGGGTGTACGAGCGCGTGCCGTTTTATCGCGACCGGATGAACGCCGCCGGGGTCGCGCCCGAGGACATCCGCGACGCTTCCGACGTGCGCCTGCTGCCGTTTACCGACAAAAGCGATCTGCGCGACAACTACCCGTTCGGGCTGGTCGCCGTGCCGAAGGAACAAATCGTGCGCATGCACGCTTCCTCCGGCACGACGGGCAAGCCGACGGTCGCGGCGTACACGCAGGGCGATCTCGATACGTGGGCGGAGTGCATGGCGCGCTCCCTGACCTGCGCGGGCGTGACGCGCGAATCGGTCGTGCACGTCGCCTACGGCTACGGGCTGTTCACGGGGGGTCTGGGCGCGCATTACGGCGTGGAGCGCATCGGCGCGTCGGTCATCCCCGCGTCGGGCGGGAACACGCAAAGACAGCTCATGCTGCTGGAGGATTTCGGCGCGACGACGCTCTGCTGCACGCCCTCCTACGCGCTCAACCTCGCCGAGGCCATGCAGAAGGCGGGCATCGGGCGCGAGCGCATGCGGCTGCGCTCGGGCGTGTTCGGCGCGGAGCCGTGGACGGATAACATGCGCCAGCGGCTGGAGGACATGCTCGGCATCACGGCGATGGACGTGTACGGGCTGACCGAAATGATGGGCCCCGGCGTGGCGATGGAATGCGCGGTCAAAAACGGGCTGCACGTCTGGGAGGATCACTTCCTTGCCGAGACGATCGACGCGCAGGGCAACCCCGCTTCCGGCGGCGAGGAGGGCGAGCTGGTCTTCACCACGCTGTCCAAGGAGGGCATGCCGCTGCTGCGTTACCGCACGCACGATTTGACAGTGCTCGACGCGCGCCCCTGCGCGTGCGGCAGGACGCACTTGCGCATGCGCCGCGTGCGCGCTCGCTCGGACGATATGCTCATCATCCGCGGCGTGAACGTCTTCCCCTCGCAGATCGAGCATACATTGCTGTCGATCCCCGGCGCGTCGCCGCATTATCAGCTGGTGGTGGACAGGCAAGGCGCGCTGGACACGCTCGAGGCGCGCGTGGAGATGAACCCGGTGCTGGTGGGCGATACCGTGCGCGAGATCGAGGCGCTGCGCGCGCTGATGGAGCAAAGGCTCGCGTCGGACACCTTGATTCACATTGCCGTCAAGCTCATGCAGCCCGGCAGCCTGCCAAGAAGCGAGGGCAAGGCGACGCGCGTCATTGACAATAGGAAATGATTGAGATACTCGCCAGTTTATGGTATACTATGAACAGCAAGGAGGGATTCGCGTGTACGTGCAGCAGATCTCCGTTTTTATCGAGAACACGCCGGGGCGGCTTGCCGCCTTTACGCGGCTTCTGGGCGACAACCACATCGACCTTGTGGCGCTGTCGATCGCCGATACCACGAGCTTTGGCATCCTGCGCGGCATCGTCGCCGATTACGAGCGCGCAAGGCGGCTGATCGCCGAGGCGGGGTATACCGTGTGCCTGACGGATGTGCTCGCCGTCACCGTCCCCGACAAGCCCGGCGGGCTGGCGGACGTGCTGGCGCTGCTCAATGAAAGCGGCATCGGCATCGAATACCTGTACAGCTTCGTGCGCAACGCGGGCGAGCGCGCGCTCATCATCTTCCGCGTGGAGGAGATCGCGCGCGCCGAGCGCCTGCTGGAAGACCACGGCGTGCACCTGCTCTCGCAGGAAGAGGTCAGGCACCTGTGACGCGCTACCGCAAGACCGCCGCGTATGTCGATTTGACCGCCATCCGGCACAATGTCCGCGCGCTGATACGGGCGACGGGCACGCCGCTGATGGCGGTCGTCAAGGCGGACGCGTACGGGCACGGGCTGATCCCCGTCGCGCGCGCCGCGCTGGAAAGCGGCGCTTGCGCGCTTGCCGTCGCCATTCCCGAGGAGGGCGAGGCGCTCAGGCAGGCGGGCATATCCGCGGATGTTTTGGTGCTCGGCAACGTTGACAAGGATGGCGCGGAAGCGTCGGCGCGGCTGGGGCTGCTGCAGACGATTTCCGACGAGCGCGGCGTGCTGCTGCTTGCCGAAGCGTGCGAGCGCCTCGATGTGACGGCGCGCGCGCACCTCAAGCTCGACACCGGCATGCACCGCATCGGCGCACGCGGAGAGGGCGAGATATCGCGAATCCTCGCGGCGCTTGCGAGCGCCCCGCGCGTGCGGCTTGTCGGCGCGTTTTCGCACCTGGCGGACGCGGACGGCGATTCGCCCGATTTCACGCTGTCGCAGCTTGCGCGCTTTGACGAACTGCTCGCATTTTTGCCCGCAGGGCTGACCGTGCACTGCGCCGCGAGCGCGGGCATGCTCCGCTTTCCCGCCGCCCGCAGGGACATGACGCGCGCGGGCATCGCGCTCTACGGCTGTCCGCCGGTCGCCAGCGCGCTCGATCTGCACCCCGCGATGCGGCTGGAAGCCGAGGTCGTCTTTGTCAAGGACATCGCCCCGGGCGACTGCGTGAGCTACGGCTGCACGTGGCGCGCCGAGCGCCCGACGCGCCTTGCCACGCTCGCCATCGGTTACGGCGACGGTTATCTCCGCGCGTGCTCCGGGCGCGCGCAGGTCTTGATGCACGGCAGGCGCTGTCCGGTGGTCGGGCGCGTGTGCATGGACCAAATGATGGCGGACGTAACCGGCGCGCCGGATGTCGCCTGTGGCGATATGGCGGTGCTGCTGGGCGCGCAGGGGGACGAGCGCATCACCGCGGACGAGCTCGCCGGCTGGGCGGACACGATTTGCTACGAAGTGTTGCTGTCGCTCAATGCGCGCGTGCCAAGGCTGTATATCGACAGGTGATCCTTCGCGATCAGGAAGGGGTCTGACATGCAACAACCCAAGGATGCTCCCAAGAAACCGGCGCGCAAAAAGCGCACGCTCATCTACAAGCCCTATGTGACGGGCGTGTGGGCGAGCGCGTTCGCCGCGCGCCGGGGCTTGAAGCTGCTGCTGTACGAGCTGCTGTTTATGTTTCTGTTCATCATTGTCGGCGGCGTGCTGACGTTTGACAGCTTCCCGCTGCGGCTGATCGCCAACGCGCTGGTGCTGATGGCGTGCGCGTCGTTCCTGTATATCGACGGCTCGCGGCACGGCGAGAGCGACGTGGCGTTCGCCGAGATTTTGCAGGGGCACAAGGACGCGGGCAAGCAGGTGGCGCAGAGCGATTTGCCGCGCTGCTTCCACCCGCTCAAGGGCGTGTTCACCGCCGCGTGCTGCGCGCTGCCGCTGGTGCTTTTGTGCGCCGTGCACGCGGCGACCGCGCAGGTGCAGAGCTATACGCTGCAATCGCTGCCTAGCTGGGTGTCGGCGTTTTCCGGGCAGAACGACATCGGCGCGGCGCTTTCGTATTACGGCGAAACGCCGACGCTCGGCGCGCTGGACGTGCTGCGCGTCATCGTGCGGCTGCTGATTTATCCGTTCGTTAACATCGTCGGCGTGGACGACCGCTTCGGGCTGCTGATGATGGACAAGCTAAGCCCCTTGCTCGTGCTGCTGATTCCGGCGGGGTATCCGCTGGGGTATTTGCAGGGCAGGCGCATCCGCGCGATGGTGCACGGCGATATCGCGACCGACGCGAAAAAGCGCAAGCGCAAGGCGGCGAAGGCGCGCCGCGCGCGGCAGCAGAAAAAGCCCGAGCAGCTCGTCTGACATGCGCATCATCGCCGGCATCGCGCGCTCGCGCAGAATCGACGCGCCCAAGGGGCAGGGCACGCGCCCGACGCTCGACGGCGTGCGCGAGGCGCTGTTCAACATTTTGCAGGGGCGCTGCGAGGGCGCGCGCGCGCTCGACCTGTTTTGCGGCTCGGGCGCGCTGGGCTTGGAGGCGATCAGCCGGGGCGCGGCGCTTGCCGCGCTGAACGACGTGTCGCGCGAGGCGGCGGCGGTCGCGCGCAGGAACGCCGAATCGCTGGGCTTCGCGGAGCGCGTGCGCGTGACGTGCGCAGACTGGCAAGCCGCGCTGTCGGCGCTTTCGCGGGCGGGCGAGCGCTTCGATTTGGTGTTTCTCGACCCGCCGTACGCGATGCCTGCCACGCCCGTGCTCGAAGCGCTCGCGGCGCTTTCGCTGCTTGCGGAGGACGCGCTGGTGATTGTCGAGCATGACGCGGCGCGCGCGCCCGCGCAGACGGCGCTGGTTCTGCGCGACACGCGGCGCTACCGCGATACCTGCCTTTCTTTCTTTGCATTGCGGGAGGAAAACGGATGAACGGCTGCATTTTTCCCGGGAGCTTCGACCCGGTGACGCTCGGGCACATGGACATCGTTTGCCGCGCGCGGGCGCTGTTTGGGCGCGTGGTGATCGGCGTATTGCACAATCCCGACAAAACGGGCTGCTTTCCCGTCGATACGCGCGTGGAGATGCTCAAACGCGCGTGCGCGGGCATGCCGGACGTGGAAATCATCGCCTTTTCCGGGCTGCTGGTCGATTTTGCGCGGCAGACGAACGTGTTTACGATCGTGCGCGGCGTGCGCGGCGCGGCGGACTTGGAATCGGAATCCCTGATGGCGCGCGCCAACCGCGCGATGTGCCCGGAATTGGACACCGTGCTGCTGCCCGCGTCGATGGCGCAAAGCGGCGTGAGCGCCAGCCTTGTTCGGCAAATCGCGTCCCTGCGGGGCGACGTTTCTCCCTTTGTGCCGGAAGCCGCGCTTCCCGTGATCCAAGCGCATTTTAAGGAGGTATAGCCATGGCGAGTTTCAAGACCTTTGACTGCATCGACGAAATCGAGCTGATGCTGCAGCAGGCGAAGGCGGTGTTCCTCAACAACCGCCTCATCACCATCGAGAAGGACAAGCTGCTATCGCTGCTGGAAACCCTCCGTGCTTCCATCAATCCCGAGCTTGTCAGCGCGGAAAAGCTGCTGCGCAACGAAGCGGGCATTCTGGAGGAAGCCAACCGGCAGGCGGACAAGACGCGTTCCGAGGCAAACAGCGCCGCGCGCGACACGGTCAACGAAGCCAACGCCCGCGCGCAGGCGACGTACGCCGCCGCCGAGCACCAGAAAAACGAGATATTGCGCATCGCGGGCGAGCAGGCGCAGGCGGTCGTCGCGGATGCGAACGCCCGCGCGCAGAACACCGTGCGCGACGCCGAAGCGCGCGCCGCGCAAATGGTCGCCGACAGCGAGATCACCCAGCGCGCGCAGATCGAAGCCGCCGAGCTCCGCGAAAGCGCCCAGCAGGACGCGGACGCGCTGCTTTCGCAGGCGCATGCCGACCTTTCCCAGATTTTGGAACACGCCGATATCTCGCTGGCAAGGCAGCTGGACATGCTGCGCGCGCTGCGGCAGCAGACGGGCGCACAGGGGTATCCGCAGCAATAGGGAGAGGGAATAGGGATTAGGCATTAGGGACTAGGGAATAGGGGAACGCCGTAGGGGCGGGGCTCTGCTCCGCCCGCACATACATTAGCAACGAAAAGGCAGCAGGGGCGCGTACCCCCTACTGCCTTGTTTTTTGTTCCCGCTGCGGGCGGAGCAGAGCCCCGCCCCTACGATGTTCCCTAATCCGTCATTGCCACTTCAACATGTTCTCCATGCTCTCGTGCCGTATGTTCCACGGGAACGCTTCCGTTATGACGACCTCGCCCGTGTGCCCGTTGAGCTCCACGCGGTACATCGTGGAATCCTTCATCATCGTGCCTTCCGGCAGGACGGTTTCCACCACGAACTTCCAGCGCGGCAGCGCGGGGTCGGTAATGTCGTAATAAGTATAGACCGTTTTGATATCCCGCGCTGGTATGCCGAACTTCGACAGCAGTAAATCCTTGGCGAGCGCCAGCGCCGCGTCCTCTTGCACGTCGTCCGCGCCCGGTTCGCCGTAGATATACTGCACGCTCGCGGCGATCTCCAAGTCCGCCCAGAGCGCGCCCTTGGCGAACCCCAGCAATTCGCCGCTTTCCATCGCCGCGAGCATGTCGCCGCGCAATTCGCGCGAGAACCGCGCTTGGTCCTTGACCGACCATTCGAGGATGGCGTTGCTCCCGGCTTCCTTCGCGAAGCGCAGGAACGCTTGAATCGCCGGACGCTCCTCCAGCGCGGTCAGCCGTTTGGTTTCCGCCGCCATGTCGCGAACGTGCGGCATGCCAACGTCGGGATCGGCGATCACCTCGCCCGATTCGTCCACGATCACGCTGTACACGCGCGTCAGGTAGCTCGGGTCGTCCTCACGGAAGAACTTGAACTGGATATCCCAGCGCTTGTAGTCCGGGCGCTCGCTTGTGACGTAGAGATTCGCCACCGGCAGTGCCTTGTCCAGCGCGCCTTGCGCCATGCCGTATGCCTCGACGACTGCCGCACGTCCGATGGCGACCGCGTCAGCTTCCGATATCTCGCCGCCGCCGGGGACGACCAGCGTGTCGGGACTCTGGGAAGTATTGGAAATTTCTTGCCACCATACGCGCTGCTCGGGCGACCATGTATCCTCCGCGCCCAGCACGGCGTAGGTGATGATATCGACCGTGACCTCGTTTGCCGCCCATCCGGTCAGCTTCGCCATCAGCGCGTCGATGCGCGCGTGCCGAGCGCTTTCGTCGGCGGCTTCGTCCAGCGCGAGCGTTGTGTCCTCGGACGGCTGCAAATGCCCGGTGTCGAGCAGCGCTTGCACGAGCCTTGCTTTGTCCCCGATGCGCCAGCCAATGAAATCCCCCTGCTCGCGCTCGATGTTCTTGGCTTCCGGTACGAATTGCTCCCACAAAAGCGTCGCCGCGAGCGCGGTCAGCGCCAGAATCGTCAGACAAACGGCGAAGATCGCCGCAAACGATAGCTTCTTTTTCACCTTTTCTTCTCCCTTCAATCGCCGCAGCACCCGGTTTTGCAGGGAGGGGCGCTCGTCCATGTCGGCGAAGTATCCGTCGATTGCCGCGCGAATGTCCTTGTCACGCATCGTTTTCCCCTCCTAACGCAAGGTGCAGCTTGGTTCTCGCCTGCTTCAAGCGCCGCGATACGGCGGGCGCGGAGACATGCAATGCCTCGCCGATCTCGCGGACGTTCATTCCTTGATAGTAGTACAGCAGCACGGCTTCCCGGAGCTTGCGCGGCAGGCGCATGACCTCCTGCGCGAGCGATATCGCGTCCTCGTCCGCGCCCTTGGCGGGCAGCGGCAGGTCGTCGAGCGTTACGCGCGCGTCCACCAGCCGGAACCACGCGCCCCGGCGCAGGTTCTTGCAGGCGTTGACGGCGATACGCGTCAGCCACGTCTTTTCGTCGCTGTCGCCGCGAAAGGCGGGCAAGCCTTGGTATGCCTTGAGAAACGTCTCCTGAACCGCGTCCTCGGCGAGCGCCCTGTCCCGAAGGTACGCGCAGCACAGGCGCAGTAGCGCCTTTTCGTGGCGCTCCATCATGCCGATCAGCCTTTCCTCGCGGATGCTGTCAGGGCCCTTGACGACATCCATACCCGCTCCCCCCTTTCACTCGTATTAGACACATAAAATGGCGATTTGTTGACGTGCTTTCCATATTCTTTTTCGCGCTTCCACCCGTTGCCAAAACCCCAAAGCGATGGTATCATAACGAAAAACCCGCGCGGAGGGAGAGAACGACATGGACACCGAACACAGGCGACAGATGACGATTCACGACGCATTCTGGGACCGCGTCCGCGAGACCGCGCGGCGCGAGGGCATCCCGTACCAGTGGCGGGCGCTCAACGACCGGGTGGAGAACGCCGAGCCCAGCCATTGCATGCGCAACTTTCGCGTGGCTGCCGGCAAAGAAACGGGCGCTCACGGTGGCTTTGTGTTTCAGGACAGCGACGTTGCCAAGTGGCTGGAGGGCATCGCCAACACGCTTGTGTGGCATCCCGACCCCGCGCTCGAGGCGGTCGCCGACGGCGCGATCGACGACATCGTCGCCGCGCAGCAGCCCGACGGGTATCTGGACACCTATTATATCATCAACGGGCTGGACAAGCGCTGGACGAACCTGACGGACGACCACGAGCTGTACTGCGCGGGGCATATGATTGAAGCGGCGGTCGCGTATTTCCGCGCCACGGGCAAGCGCAAGCTGCTGGACGCTGTGATACGGCTGGTCGCGCACATCGACGGCGTGTTTGGGACGGAGGCGGGCAAGCGCGCCGGGTATCCCGGGCATCCGGTCATCGAGATGGCGCTCATGCGGCTCTGGGAGGTCACGGGCGATAAAAGCCACCTGCGGCTGGCGAAGTATTTCGTCGATCAGCGCGGGCAGTCGCCGCTGTATTTCCGGCAGGAAAAGGAAGCGCGCGGCGAGCGCGGCTCTTGGGACGGCGGCGCTTTGCAGTACGCCTACTATCAGGCGCACATGCCCGTGCGCGAGCAGACGGACGCGGTCGGGCACGCGGTGCGCGCGCTGTACCTGTACGCCGGCATGGCGGACGTTGCCCGCGAAACGGGGGACGACGCTTTGCGCGCGGCGTGCGAAACGCTGTTTCGCAGCGTCGCGGAACGCCGCATGTACGTGACGGGCGCGGTCGGCTCGTCTTCATACGGCGAGGCGTTCACGTTCGATTACGACCTGCCCAACGACACCGTGTACGGCGAGACCTGCGCGAGCATCGCGCTGGTGTTCTTCGCGCGGCGCATGCTGCAGCTTCGCCCGTCGGCGGTCTACGCCGACGTGATGGAGCGCGCGCTGTACAACGGCGTGCTCAGCGGCATGCAGCTGGACGGCACGCGGTTTTTCTACGTCAATCCGCTGGAGACGCTGCCCGAGGCATGCGAAAAAGACCAGCACAAGCGCCACGTCAAGCCGGAGCGCCAGCCGTGGTTCGGCTGCGCCTGCTGCCCGCCCAACCTCATCCGCCTCGTCACGTCGCTGGAAGAATATGTCTTTTCGCAGATGGGCGACGCTCTATACCTGCATCTCTACGTCGGCGGCGACATCGAAACGACGGTCGGCGGCGCGCGGGTTTCGCTGTCCGTGGATACGCGCTACCCGTGGCAGGGCGACGCGCGCCTGACGATGCGGGCGGACGCGGCGTTCGCGCTGTGCCTGCGCGTTCCCGGCTGGTGCAAGGGGTATGCGCTGCAAGTCAACGGTCAAGCCGTCCAAGCGCGAATGGAGGACGGGTATCTGCGCGTCTCTCGCGCGTGGAAGCGCGGCGACGCGGTGACGCTTACGCTTGATATGCCGGTCGCGCTCGTGCGCGCCAACCCGCGCGTAAGCGAGGACGCGGGCAAGGTCGCCGTGATGCGCGGGCCTATCGTGTATTGTTTGGAGGAAGCCGACAACGGCAAGCACCTGCACCTTGCGCGGCTGGGCGGCGCGCGCCCGGAGGACTTTTCCTGCGCGTGGCGTCCGGACGAACTGGGCGGCATCATGGCGCTTTCCTGCCCCGGCGCGCGCGAGACGGACGCGGGCTGGGACGCGGCGACGCTCTACGCCGACCGCGCCGTCGAGAGCGAGCGCGCGACGCTGCGCTTCATCCCGTATTACGCGTGGGCGAACCGCGGCGTGGGCGAGATGCGCGTCTGGGTGCGGCTGTAGTTACTGCAGCGGCTGGCAGCGCTCGCAGTAGTAGACCGAGCCGCCGAGGTAGGCTTCCTTGACGACGGGCGCGCCGCAGACCGGGCAGCCCTTTGCCAGCGCGTTTTTGGACATGCGCGTGACATACCCGCCGGGGTTGCCGAAGATATCTTTCTCGGTGTCACGCCCGCCGCGCGCGGTCATGTCGCGCAGCGTTTCGACCATGCTCTCCAGCAAACGCCCGCGCGCCGCCGCGTCCAGCGTGGCAAGCTTGCGCTTGGGGTGTACGCCCGCCGCGAACAGGATGTCCTGCGTAACGCCGTTGCCCACGCCCGGAAAGCGCTGCTCGGTCGCCAACAGCGCCTTGGCGCTCAACGTCGGCTTGCCTGCCGCGAGCACGTCGCGGAATGTCTCCGCGAACGCGTCCGAGAACGGCGACACATACGCGCGGCTTTTCTGATAATACTCGTTGTCCAGATCGCCTTCGTGCAGCACGATGCCGCCGTACATGGCGACCGTGAACGCAAGCTGCGTGCCGTCCGTGAATTGCAGCGCGAGCTGATAGTCCTTGGGCGGCTTTTCGCCGACCAAACGCAGGTTCACGCCGTCGTTGACGGCGAGCCTTCGCCCGTTGGAGAACTGCAGCTCGGCATAGCAGCCAAAGCCCTCCGCGGCGGTCAGGCGGCTTGCGCGCAGCGCCTCGTCATAGAGTGCCGGATCGCCCGCGAACCAGCAAAACTTGTGTTCCTTGGTCGGCGGCAGCACGCGCTCCACGGTCTTCCCCGCGAGCGTGTCGCGAACTTGCCTTGCCATCGTCAGCGCCTCCGGAAGCTCGATCATGGCCATCCCCGCTTTCGTATTTTGATATGCGCAGTATACACGATTTTCCGCGCATTGACAAATGTTGGTTTTTCCTGTATAGTGACGTGAGAATCGGTCTGCGTTTTGTCCGTCGGTCGGAAAGGCGGGCGTTCGCGTCCATTGTACAACTGTAACGTGCGGCGAGGCGCTATGCGTTCCTGGCAATGCGTTTTGCCGCATGTTTCCGTTCCCGTCAGCAGAATACGCGAGAGTGCCAATCGGAGGATACGATATGGATGCAATGGACGCCGGCGCGCGACATGCAACGCGCGACGCCTCGGATCGGCTGCTCAAGGCGATCGTCGAGAACCTGAACGGCGGCGTGTCCGTCGTGGTCTATGATGAAGACGGCGGCGTGCGGCACGCCTATAAGAACGACCGCTATTACGAGATGTTCGGCTACACGCCGGAGCAGTTCGCCGCCGAAAAAAACGCGCCCTATGCCATCGTCGTTCCGGAGGACGCGCGCTATGTCCGCGATACGATGGCGCGCGTGCGGGAGACCGGCAAGCCCGCCTCCTTCCAATACCGCGCGCGCAAGCGCGACGGGCGCGAGATCTTCGTCGCCTGCCATACCTCCGTCGCGTCCGTGGAGGACATCAACGAAACGCTGCTGCTGTCGGTGATGACGGACATCACGGAGCTGATCGAAACCAACGAGCAGCTCGAGGCGGAGCGCGAGCGCATCGACGATTTGATGAACACCGCGCCGGGCGGCATCGCGGTCGTTCAGGTCGATCCCGAAAACGTCCCCGGCGGCATCCACACGCTTTTCTACAACGACAGTTTCTATAGCTTTTCGGGGTATTCGCGCGAGGAGTACGACGCGCTGCTGCGCGAGAACGAAATGCACTTCGTGTTTGACGAGGACGTGCAGACGCTGATCGACGCGACGCGCGCCATTTGCGCGGGCGAAGCCCGCAAGCCCGTGGACAGCATCGTTCGCTGCCGCACCAAGGACGGCGGCTACCGCTGGCTGCTGTTGACGGGGCAGCTGGTGTCGCGGCGCGGAAGCCTGTGCGATATCACCGTCGTGCTGGTGGACATCACGGAGCGCAAGAACGCCGAGGACAGGCAGCGCATCAGCGGGGACATGCTGCGCATCGCCGCCGAGACCGACAAGCGCACGATCATCACCTACGACGTAAAAGCCAATACCTGCCACTTTGAAAGCCGCAACCTGTATTCGGCGAAATATGGCGAAATGCTCGAGGACGTTCCCCAGTCGCTCATCGACGTAGGCATCGTGGCGCAGGAATCGACCGCCGACGTTTGCGCGCTGTTTGAGCGCATCCGGCGCGGCGATATGACCGCGCACGCGTCGCTGCTTCTGCGCACGGGCAATCAGGAGTATCAATGGTTCGAGTGCAACGCTTCCGCCGTGCTGGACGCGGACGGCTGTCCCGACCACGCGGTGCTGGTGCTGCACAACATCACCGAGCAGCGCGTCAAGGAAGCGGTGTACCGCAAATGGCGCAACTCCATGTTCACCAAGCAGGATCGATATCAGGATCTGTTGACCATATTGGCGGCGCTGGCATTCATGTCGCTTGTGTTTAGCGCGTTTGTTGCGCGGCGAATTAGCATGCAAACGGCGTCTCCGGTTGCTGCGCCACGAACGCGCGTTGGGCTGCTTGCGCCGTCTGCGATACGCCCGGGCATCGTACTGGTGCTCTGCGCCTTCGCGATGGCGAGCGTAAACAGCTACGTGCTGTTATATGCGAACACTTTACAGTTTGCAAGTCCGAGCCTGTTCTTCGTGTTCTCCGCGCTGTCAACGGCAGTTTCGCGCCTGCTTGGCGGCGCCATCGGCAGGAAGCTCGGCGTAGATACCGTGATGATGGCGGCGCTTACCCGCCGTCAGCGCGTCTACGGTGATCTGGCAATGCGCGTTGTTGGGCGTGAGGACGTGCACGGCGTCAATCGCGGAATCTGCCAGCAATTCATGGTAATCAATGC
This sequence comes from uncultured Oscillospiraceae bacterium, assembly GCA_964512175.1. Taxonomy (GTDB): domain Bacteria; phylum Bacillota; class Clostridia; order Christensenellales; family Aristaeellaceae; genus CAZEIC01. The sequence continues at coordinate 24,146 of CAZEIC010000032.1, forward strand.
AAACCAAGGCGTCGCGCGTGCCATACTGCGCGGCGGCTTTCCGCGCGCGTTCCGGAATAAGATCGCAAAATGCGACCATCTCTACATCCGGTTGAAGCGACATCCCGGGGAAGTGCTTCGCGAAGGCTATGCTGCCGCAGCCTATGAAACCAATTTGGAGTTTCCCGTCTTTCATGATTCTACCTCCCTTTGTTCAATGATGTTGTGATGATCTATACCCATTCTATATATCGCCGCGTCTTATGTAAACGAACACTTTCATTAGCGTTTAGCAAATCTCCGTGTTTCACGGCATCAGTTTTCTGATCTGCTATCAGAATCTATTGAACGAAGGAATATTTACAAGAATTTTCTTGCTCGTATAATGTCTTCAGAAGATTGCTTTATATAAACCCTTAACCCTTCCTAAACGATGCCCTTCCCCGCCAATCTCTTGTTTGTATATCCGTGTCAACAGAGTGATTTCTCTCATGCTATGGAATGCGTATCACTCGTCAAGACCGGATGGCGATTGTTGATACGTGTCAAGAACGCGGTTTACGCCTTATCCGCATGGTACAGCTCCGCCGCACGGGCAAGCGCTTCTTCCACCGTGCAGTTGCGATTGACGGCGTTGATGACCTGCATGCCCAGAATGCCCAGAAAGCGGCGTTCGTCAAAGCGCGATTCGGCGGCGTGCGGGAAGCGGCGGACGTTGGTTTTTTCAAAGCATTCCTCGGACATGGACAGCCACGGGAAGGTGTCGATAACCTGATAATTGCGATAGGTGTCGCGGCACGGGGAAACCGAACCCAGCAGCGTCATCGCCGTCGCCACCGTTTCCGAGCACAGCCAGCGGATGAAGTGGTACGCCAGCGCCTTCTTTTTGCTGTACCGGCACACGCCGATGGAGCCGCCGCCGTACATCGGGTTATTGCCGGGCACCATTGCAAAGCCGATGTTTCCACGGACGACGGATTGTTTGTTGAGCATCTCGGAGGCATAATTGCTGTACAGAATCGTCATGGCGGTATCGCCCTGCGCGAACGCGCGCGCGGTATCGCGCCACCACGCGCCGTAGCCGGGGCTGGCGTACTCGCCGCTTTGCACCAGCTCGTTCAGCGCCTGCACGCCGTTTTGCGAAGCGAGCAGTATGCGGTCGTTTTCATCGAACAGGTCGCAGGTCAGCGCGAAATACCGCGTCAGGAACTCCGTGGCGGCGACGCCCGTATTCCCCATTGTCAGCGTCGAGCCATAGCGCACGGGCGACTGCGGATTCAGCTTGCGCGTGAAGAAGGCGGCGATGCGGTTGAACTCCGCAAAGCTCTGCGGCGGACGCAGCGTTTCGCGCGTGCTCTCCTGATACAGCCGGCGGATGGTCGCGTCTTCAAAGAGGTCGCGCCTGTAAAACAGCATTTGATTGCTCGGCGTTTCGGGCAGCGCGTACAGCGTCTGGGACAGACCGCCGTACCGCTTGAGCAAGCCGGGCAAGTATTCCTTGCCCAGCGCCTGCACGCCGGGATCGAGGTTGGATAGCGGCTCGAAGATGTCCGGCGCGAAGCGGCTCATCCACGTCGCGTCCAGGCGGATGATGTCAAACGGCGTTCCGTCCGACAGATTGGTGAGCAACTCGTGAATGCCGTCGTACGGATACACCGAGACGTGAATCGGGACGCCTGTGTTCTTGGTGTACATGCGCGCCATGTTTTTGACGATGGAGGCGGTGGGGCTGTCCAGCGTCACCATCGTCAGCTCCCCTGATTCCGGCGCGGGCGAGGGGAGCCATACGCGGAAGCCGGAATCGGGCAGGATGTGCGCCTCGGGCGCTTTGAAGGCGTCGCCGGTGATGCGCCGAATCAATTGCTCCGCCGCCGTGCGTCCAAGCAGCCGGTAGTTGAGCTCATATTTGATGTAATCATTCTCCGGGATGGTAAACAGGGGAGAGATGGTATAGACGTCCGGCATGCGCTCGCGAAAAAACGCGCCGTGCACATGCCGGAGCATGTCGGCGTGGTTGAAAATGACGGAAAAGACCGCCTCGGGCGCGGGCTGCGCGGAGAGGACATCCAGCGACAGCGAGGCGCTGTTGATGGAGTTTTTCTCATAATGCTGCACGCGGCAGAAGCCCGACGCGCTGAGGAAGCCCGTTTTGATCTCCTGCGTGACATAGCTCTCCGCGCCCTCCGTAATCAGTGCGGCGCTGGCGTAGACGGAGGCTTTCCTGCCCATCTCGCGCCCGATTTTTCGGTAATCGAACCCGATATAGTCATAATCGAAGAAAGGGCGCTGCTCGACAAAGATGACTTCATTTTTCGGGAAGCCAATCTGCATATACGGGTCGCTCGTGCCGTTCAGCGCGCTGATGACGGCGACGCCCGCAGGCTGGGCGTATTTGATTTCGGTCGCCAGCGTTTCCTCGCGGCGAGCGTTGCCGTCGGTGATGTACAGCGCCGTTCTGTATCCGAGGGACTCGGCGAAAAAGCGGAAGCTGCTGTAAAAATCCGTATACTGACGGTCCGTCAGGTTGGGCAGCAC
>CAZEIC010000033.1:0-25887 GCA_964512175.1 uncultured Oscillospiraceae bacterium
TATTCCGACGGCGCGCTGCCCTTTGGCGGGGAGAACCCGAACCCGGACTGCCGCGTGGGGCTTGAAGCGGTCGCGCTGCTGTATAACACGTCGCTTCAGAAGCACGGCAAGAACCTCGCCGTGTACACGCAGAAGGACAGGTCGCCCGATATCTACCGCGTCGGCGTGCTGGACATCGAAAAGAGCCAGCTTCCCGGCATCGCGGACGCGCCGTGGCAGACGGACACCTGCATCGGCAACTGGTTCTACGACGCACGCGCGCCGTTCAAGCGCCCGGAGCAGATCGTCGAGATGCTGGTGGACATCATATCCAAGAACGGCACGATGCTGCTCAACGTCCTTCAGCGCCCGGACGGCACGATCGACGACGAGGCGCGCTGGATTCTGGATTCGCTCGCCGATTGGTTCGCGGTCTGCGCGGAGGGCGTGTACGGTACGCGTCCCTATCGCGTCTACGGCGAGGGACCGACGCAGGTGCTCATCAAGGGCTTCACCGAGGAAAAGACGCCGTGGACGGAAGCCGACGTTCGCTTCACGCAAAAGGACGGCACGGTGTACGCCTTCCTGCTGGGACAGCCAAGGGACGGCGCGGCGGTGCTCCGCAGCGTCCGCGAGACGGCGCGCCGCGTGCGGCTGCTGGGATACGGCGAGGTCGCGTTTGCGCAAAACTTCGGCGTGCTGACGGCCCAGCTGCCGGACGAGCTTCCCGCAAAGTGCGCCAACTGCCTTGCCATCGAGACCGAATGACGGACATGGCGGGCGCGCGTTTCGCGCGCGCGGCGCACGCCCGCCTTTTACCGCTTTTTTTCTATTTTGTGGTTGACAAACGCATGCTCCTTGTGTATAATGCTGCTTGCGGTCTTGAGAGCGCGAGCGTCGACCGACTGCTTTGGGGAATGGTGTAACGGCAGCACCTACGACTCTGACTCGTATTGTCTAGGTTCAAATCCTAGTTCCCCAGCCAACCTGCCTCTGTGGTCTAGTGGCCTAGGACACCGCCCTCTCAAGGCGGCAACACGGGTTCGAATCCCGTCAGAGGTGCCAGCGAAGCCTTGAAAATGATGCGTTTTCGGGCTTTTTTTTTGTTCTGAAAACGCTGCCCTCGCCAGCCTTGCGGTCGTGTGGAAAATGATGTATACTCGGAGGGCAGACAACAAAAGGGGGTGCAGCCGTGTATCGCGCCATCGTTGTGGACGACGAGCCGTTCATGCTGGAGGGCATGCGCCTGATGATTCGCTGGGCGGACTGCGGTTTCCAGTTGATTGGCGAGGCGGCGACGGCGCAGGACGCGCTGCGGCTGGCGGAGGAAACGCGCCCCGATTTGGTGATCACCGACATCCGCATGCCCGGGCTTCTGGGCACGGAACTGGCGGAGGAGCTATCGCGGCGACACCCCGACACGATGCTCATTTTCTTCAGCGGCTACCGCGATTTTTCTTACGCGCAGGCGGCGATCCGCACGCATGTGTTCGATTACCTGCTCAAGCCCATCGACCCGGACGAGGTGCACAAAACGCTGCGGCGCGCGTGCGAGGAGCTGGACAAGCGGCGCGCGGGGCAGCGAAAGCCGCTCAAAATGCCGCGCGAACATGTGCTGCGCAGGCTCGCCTACGGCGACGACAGCGCGGAAACGCTGCGCCAGTGCGGCGAAGCGCTGTCCATTGCGGAGGATGAGACGATTTGCTGCGCCGTGCTCGAGGCGGACGCGGCGCTGCTTGCAGACGCGCCGTCTGGCGCGTCCGATATGACGATGTTCGCGCTCACGGGCACGCTGACCGGGCTCATGCATCGCGGCGCGGCGGGCGCGGAGGCATTTGCGCGGTATGCGAACGCAGCGCTGAACAGGCGCGCGCCTACGGCGCTGGGCGTCGGCATGCCGGGCGTCGGCGCGGTCGGCTTTCGCCAGAGCGTCCGGCAGGCGATGGAGGCGCTGGGACCGTGGTGCCGTATCGAGCGCGGCGCGCGGCTGTACCGCCCGTATGAGAAAGAATTGGCGGTTTGGCTGTACGACACGGAACAGATCGCGCTGGTCGAGGCGCTCAAACGGCGCGACGCGGCGCGCGTGACGCGCATCGCAACCAAGCTGGAAACGCTCTGCCGCGAGCGCATGCCCGACGCGCAGTACCTTCGCGTGATGGCGAAGGACATCGAAACGTCGCTGCCCGGCGACGAGCATGTCGCGGCGCTGCGCCGCCTGTGGAAAGACGAAACGCTCGAGGGAGAGGCGTGGCTTGGCGCGTTTGCGGCGTGCCTGCGCGGGCTGGTCGGGCGGGAGAACGACGCGCGCGAACCGGCATCCGTGCGGCGGGCGCTGCAGTGCATCGAGGACGAGTACGCGCGCGATTTGACCGTCGGGGACGTTGCGGCGCGGCTGTATGTCAACGCCGCCTATCTGGGGCATCTGATTCGCAAACACACAGGCGCGACCTTTCATCAGCACCTGCTACGCGCGCGCGTGCGGCACGCCTGCCGCCTGCTGCGGCAGACGGCTATGCCGATCGGCGAGGTCGCGCTCTCCGTCGGCTTTTCGGACGTGGATTACTTTTCGGCGCAGTTTCGCGGGCAGATGGGCGTGCCGCCGCTTGTCTACCGCAACGCCGTGGAAAGCGAGGCGGCGCGCCCATGATGAAGCGCATCAACGACCTCTCCATCCGCATGAAGTTCGCGATTCTGTACCTGCTGGGCGTGATGCTGCCCATCGTGGTGCTGCTGGTCTACGTGCTGACCAGCGTGACCGCGTCCATCCGCGAGCGCGAGATGCAAAACGCCATGCAGTCGCTCGACCGCGTGCACTCCACGTTTGACGCGCAGTTCAACTCCGCGTTCACGCTCGCCAACGCCGTGACGGTGGACGCGCACCTACTGACACTGATGCGCGAAGAATACCAGTACCCGTGGAAGTTCTACTATGCGTATTTCACCGACCTTCGCCCGCAGCTAACGCGTTACCTGTCGGCGTTTTCGCAGAACGTGAGCAACATCGAACTGTATTCCTCCAATACGACCGTGTTTTCGGGCGGTTTTTGCCTGTCGCTGGCGTCCGCCGAGGCGGAACCGTGGATGCCGGAGGATATCAGTGTGCCGTCTGTGCGCATGGTCAGCTACATCAAGCGCACGCCCAGCAACACCAACGTCATGCAGATCAGCCTCGTGCGCACGCTGGCGGACGGGCTGCACGCGCCCATCGTCATCAAGATCGACCTGTATACCGAGCCTTTCCACCGCATCATCGCGGGCGAGACCGATTATCTGGATATCTATCTTTTGTCGCCCGAGGGCTTCGCTGTCAGCTATCCGGGCATCATGGAGATGCTGTCGCCCATCAAGAGCACGGTTGAACTGCCCGACGTAAACCGCCTGTCGATGGATTTTTTGGGCAAGTCCTACCTGACTGGCTGGCGGCTGGAAGCTGTCGTGAACGAAGCGCCCATTCGCGTGAACATCCGCAACGCCGTCTATAACGGCGTGCTGCTCGGCGTGAGCTGCTCGCTGCTGGCGGGCGCGCTGTGCCTGTTGATGTCACGCTCTGTCGTGACGCGCAGCAAGCGGCTGCTGCGGCACATGGACAGCATGACGAACGAGTATTTCGACGTCGTCAGCCGCGATATCGGGCATGACGAAATCGGCGAATTGATCGAGCATTTCAACGCCATGAGCGCGCGCATGAAGCAGCTGATTCACGATGTGTACGTATTGGAGCTGCACAATAAGAATTACGAGCTGGAATCGGTGCGCGCAGAGCTGAAATACCTGCAGGCGCAAATCGACCCGCATTTTCTGTTCAACACCTTAAACGCCATCCTCGTGCTCTGCGTGCGCAACGGCTATACCGAACTTGCCGACGTGATCCGCGCGCTGTCCAAAATCCTACGGCGCATGATCGACACGGCGCGCGACACCGTGCCGCTGCGCGAGGAGCTGCAGTTCGTCGAGATGGTGCTGCTCATCGAGCGTTTCCGCTTCGGCGAGAAACTGCGCTACGAAATCGACGTGCCGGACGAGCTGCTGTCCTTCCCTGTGCCCGTCATGTGCGTGCAGGCGCTGGTTGAAAACGCTTGCAAGCACGGCATCCAGCACATCGACCGGCAGGGCGTGATCGTCATCCGCGCGTCTCTGGACGGCGCGTTCATGAACATCGACGTGAGCGACAACGGCGCGGGCATCCCGCCCACGCGCATGCGCAGCCTGCAAAGAGACGTGCGCAGCAGCGACGATATCGAGGGCAGCGTCGGCCTGCAAAACATCTATCGGCGGCTGGTGCTGCAATACGGCGAGAAAGCCGAATTGTATCTGGACAACGCGCCCGAGGGCGGCGTTACGGCGACCATCCGTATCCCGAAAGGGGAGAGCGACGCATGACCCTGCGCGTGATGCTGGTGGACGACGAGCCAATGGCGCTGGAGGGCTTGCAGCTGTTGATCGACTGGCAAAAAGAGGGTTTCGAGGTCGTCGCGTGCTGCAGGAACGGCGCGGAAGCGCTCGCCATGCTGCCGCAAGCGCGTCCGGATTACATTATGACCGATCTGTATATGCCCGTCATGGACGGCATCACGCTGATTCGGCGCGCGCGGGAGATAGGGTTCGAGGGCGTATGCGGCATCGTCAGCGGGTATGGCGATTTCGAGAAAGCGCGGCAGGCGCTCGAACTGGGCGTGACGGGCTATATCCTCAAGCCCATAGACATGGAAGAAGCGTCGCGGACGGTCGCCGAGGCGCGGAAAACGCTGCTTGCGCGCGCGGGTAACGGCTTTACCGCGCCGTATCAGCAGGCGTTGACGGCGCTGCTGTCGGGCGTTTCGCGCGATACCGCCGCGCTGCCGCAAGCGGGAGAATGGCGGCTTGCGACATGGGGGAGTCCCTTGCCCATCGTCGCGCTGCACGGCATCCTCAAGGCGGTTCGGGAGACCGGCGCGCTTTGCACGGCGCACATCTTGGACGGGCGCGAATGGCTCGCGCTCTGCGACGGGCGCGGCACCGCCGCCGCGCTGACCGCCGCGGAGAAGGCGTGCGCTGCGTGCGGACGGACGCTGTATGCCGGGGACGCCGTGGATAGCGCGTCTGCGCTGTATGCCGCGCGAAAGGCGCTCGACAAACGGTTTGACGACTACCGACGACCGCTGATGCGCATGCTGGAAGCGCTGGAGCAGACCGTGGCGCTGCGGCAGCAAGGCGCGTTCATCCGTATGGCGGCGGACGTGCAAGCCTTCTGCGAGGCGCACAGCCGCGCCGTGCTGGATCAGGCGACGAGCCTGTGGCGCGCGGCGTGCGCGCGGCAGCTTGTCCAAATGCCGGAGCGGCTGACGCGGTTCATCGACGAATCCCTGCAAACGCAGGACATCCAATCGCTGGGGCTGCTGACGATCCGCCTTTTATCGCCCGAGCAGCAGCGCCTGAGCGATATCGTCAAAACGTACACGCTGGCGCATTACGCCGAGAACCTGACGCTCGACGGGCTCGCGGGCACGCTGGGCTATAACGCGGCGTACCTTGGGCGCGTGTTCCGCGACGAAACGGGCGAGCCGTACCGCGCTTACCTGACGGGCGTGCGCATGCAAAAAGCGGCGGCGTTGCTGCTTTCGTCGGACGCCTCCGCTTTGATGATCTCGCAACAGGTCGGGTACGGCAAGTACACCGTGTTCCTGTCGCATTTTAAGTTGTTTTTCGGGCAAACGCCCGAGGCATACCGCCGCGCGCCGCGCCTTACCCCTTGACGCTGCCGACGTTCAGCCCGACTACGAAATACCGCTGCAAGAACGGATAGATGACGACGATGGGCGCGGCGGAAATCACGGTGATCGCCGAGCGCACGGTCAGCGGCGTGATCATGGTGGTGGATTTCATCGCGTCCGCCGAGTTCTGGGCGGCGTTTGCGTTTTGCGTGGTGGTCGCCAGCTTCATTTTGAGCAGGTATTGGAGCGTGTGCAGTTCCTTGACGCTGCCGTTATATAGGTAGGTGTCAAACCAGCTGTTCCACGCGCCGACCGCCACGAACAGCGCGACCGTCGCCAGCACCGGCATGCAAAGCGGGAAAATGATGCGCCAGAACAGGTAAATATCGCCCGCGCCGTCGATGCGCGCCGATTCCACGAGCGCCTCGGGCAGCCCGATGATGTAGGTGCGGATCACGATCATATTGAAGCAGGACAACATCGTGGGGATGATGTACACCCAGAAGCTCCCGTACAGGCGCAGCGTTTTGGACAGGAGCAGAAAATTGGGGATGATGCCCGCGTTGACGTACATGGTCAGCACGAAAACCGTGGTAATGAATTTGCGCAATACATACTCCCTGCGCGAAAGCGCGTAGGCGAGCATGGACGTGAGCACGACGTTGAGTACGGTCTGCACGACGGTGCGCGCGATGGAAATGAAGAACGCGTTGAAGATGATTTCGTCGGCGAATACGGCGCCGTAGCTGCGCACGCTGAATATGCGCGGCCACAGGTAGATGTCGCCGCGCACGGCGTCTGTGCCGTCGTTGAAGGAAATGGCAATGGTGTTCCAGACGGGATACAGTGTGACGACCACGATCACGAGCATCAGCAGTGTGTTGAGAACCGTGAAGGGAATGTCCTTCTTGCGGAGTTTGCGGCGGTTGACGGTCATGTCCATGTGCATTCCCTCCTTACAGCAGCGTGTCGGTGTCGAGCTTCTTGGCGATATAGTTCGCCGTGAACAAGAGCACGATGGAAACCAGACTCTTGAACATGCCGGCGGCTGTCGCGCGCCCGTATTGCTGCTTGCTGATGCCGTACTTGAGCGAGAAGATGTCGATGGTCTGCGACCAGTCCATGACCATGTTCTGCCCCATAAGGTACTGGATTTCAAACCCGGCTTCCATCAAGTGCCCGATGTTCATGATCAGCAGCACGCAGAACGTCGCGCGGATGCCGGGCAGCGTGATGTGCCGCATGCGGCGGAAGCGCCCCGCGCCGTCGATTTCGGCGGCTTCGTAGAGCACCGGGTCGATGGCGGAGATCGCCGCCAGATAGATGATGGAGTTCCAGCCGCATTCCTTCCAGATGTTGATGATGCCGACCAATCCCCAGAAGTACTTGCCCTCGTTGAGGAACAGCACGGGCTTGTTGACCAGCCCCGATGCCAGCAGCAATTTGTTGACGATGCCCGTGCTGGTGAACATCGATTGCGCGAGGCTGACCACGATGACCCACGAGAGAAAATGCGGCAGGTAGGTCACGGTCTGCACGACGCGCTTGAACTTGCGACTTCTGATTTCGTTGAGGAACAGCGCCAGCAAAATGGGGAACACGAACCCGCACACCAGGTTGATGAGCGCCATAGCGAACGTGTTGCGGATGTTCAGGAGGAACTCCGGCTTGGAAAAAAGCCAGATGAAGTTGCCCATGCCGACCCACTTGTTGGCAAACAGCGCCTTGGCGGGCTTGTAATCCATGAACGCCGTGATCCAGCCCCACAGCGGCGCGTAATTGAACAGCAGGATATACAGCAGCATGGGCACGCTCATGAGCATGAGCTGCTTTTGCCGCATCAGCAGCTTCCATTTGGAGATTTCCCTGTATCTGGCGACCGCCGGGGAGGCTTGCGCCGCAAACGCTTTTCTCAACGGAGTACACCTCGCATATTCATCAAAAAGAAACCGGATGCGGGAGGAGGCTCGCTCCTCCTACATCCGGTCGATACATATCAAGTCAGGTATTCGCGTCTACCAGTTCGAGCACGCGGCGCTGCATGAAGTCGATGAAATCGCTGATCGGGATTTCTTCGACAGCCTTGACGAACGCGTCCCACTTGGCTTCAAAGTCCGCGTCGTCGGTCGCCATGATGATGCCCGGCAGGTCGCGGCGCTCGATGTTCTGGAACGCCGAGTGCGCGTCGTTCGCGTCCACGTCGACGCTCGTGTCGATCTGCCACGCTTCGCCGTAGGGCGCAAGCTCGATGGGCGGGTTGAAGAAGTCGGCGGGCACGGTGTAGCCGTACGCCTTGAGGAACTCCTTGTCATAATCGCTCATGAGCTCGAAGTAGATCTCCGGCTGCAGCGCGGGATCCCAGGCGTTGCCGTTGTCCATGGTGCCTTCCTTCTTGGGCAGGCTCTCCCAGAGGACCTTGGCGGAGTTGGCGTTGAGCCACACCTGATTGCGGAAGTTTTCCTTCTGCTCTTCGGTGCGCAGGTAACGGCCGTTCTCGACGTAATAGTCTTCGCCTTCCACGCCCCAGGTCAGGATGGTCTGCCATTTGTCGGAGAGCATCGCCTCAAAGAACATCACCATGCGCTCGGGGTCTTTGCAGTTGGTCGTGATGCCGAAGCCGCGGTTGACGTTGATGACCGTACCGTTGAGGTAGTGTTCCTCGATCACCTTGCCGCCCACATACTCGGGGTCATACACGATCGGCAGCGCCTGATAGGTGTTCTCCCACATGCCGGCGGTTTCCAGCGCGAGCGTCGCGGTCAGGAAATCCCAATACTGGTCGAACATGCCCAGCGAGTTGCCGCTGGAGAGCTTCGCCTGATACTGGTCGTTGTTCATGGTGAAGGTGTCGGGGTTGATCAGGCCCTTGCGGAAGAGCTCGTTGAGCTTCTTGTAGTAGGGCTTGGCGTAGTCCTGAATGACATACGCGTCCACTTTGTATTCGGGCGTCGAGATGTCGATGATCACGTCGCCGTCGTTGGGGCGGCCCATCAGGTGCTGCACGGGGTTGAACAGGCAGAACGCCTGCCAGTCAACGCTCATGATTTCAAACATGGAGTAGGGCTTGCCGTTCTCGTCCACGGGGTTGGCGGCGACATAGCGCTCCAGCAAATCGAAATACTGGTTGACAGTCTTGATTTGCGGATAGTTGTCCCACGCGAGCACCTTCTTCTGGACGAAGAACGCCGGACCGTTGCAGTAGTTGACGATCTGGTCGTTGTAGATACGGCCGTAGTTGGGGATAATGTACAGCTTGCCTTCTTCGTCCAGCAGGCGGCCGAGGTAAGGCTGGATGTGCGCGTGGATGTTGGGGGTCTTTTCTTCGGAAATATAGGGCATGAGGTCGATGAGCACGCCGTTGGCAAACAGGTTTTCCGCGCTGTTGGAGCCGTCGATGATGTCCGGCAGGATGTCCGGGTTGCTCATTTTCACGCCGAGCGCCTCGTCCAGATCGCCCGCGAGGAACTCAAAGTTGAAGGTCATGCCGAATTCTTCTTCGATCATTTTGAAGATGCGGTTGTTGGAGGTGGGCTGGTCCTTGGAAGAGCCGACATAGACTTCGACTTTCCACGGCTCGGCTGTTTCCGCGAATACCGGCACGACGGAGCACAGCATCGCCACGGCGAGCAGCAGGGTGATGAGTTTACGCATGGATGTTCCTCCCTTTACTTTGATTGGCAGCGCAAGAAAGCGTCGCCTGATGGATAAATTATATGAAAATCCTCCCGTAATGTATATACCCGGAATTGTACCTCTACCCAGAAAAACTATAGAATGTGCATTCATGGCGAGATGCGCCCAAAACAAGAAAAGCGCCGCGCGCCGCTGATGCGATGGCGTTGCTTCTATTCTATATATCGCCGACCGACGCGGTCGAGCCGCGCTTGAGCAGCCGCGTATCGAGCGTGACGACGCGCGGCGCGAACGTCTCGTCCGATACATGCGTCAGCATCAGCCGCGCCGCCTGCTCGCCGATGGCGTTTTGCGGCTGGGTGATGAGCGTGAGGTCGGGAAACAGTCCGCCGAACAGGTCGAGCTTGTCAAACCCGATGACCGAAAGTTCGCGCGGCACGCGGACGCGCGCTTCGTTGAGCAGTATCATGCCGCCGAGCGTCATTTCAAAGTTGGTGATGATGACGGCGGTCGGCTTCTCCGGCACAGCAAGCAGCGCCTTGAGCGCCTGATAGCCGCCGTCGAAGGTGTACCCGCCGTGGCGAATGAGGTCCTCCCGCGCCTCGATGCCGTGCCTGCATAGCGCCTGAAGGTAGCCCTGCTTGCGGCAGCGCGTTGTGTATAAGTCGGTATCGCCCAGAATCAGTCCGATGTTTTTGTGTCCCAGAGCGATCAGGTGCGACGCGCCGCAATCGACCGCCGCCGCGTTGTCCACAACGACCGCGCTGACGCGCCCGGAAAGCGGCTCGAGCAGCCTGTCCACCAGTACGACAGGGATGCCCGCGCCAAGCGCGCCCGTCAGGTGCTCGCCCGTTGTGCAGGTCGGCATGTTGATGAGCCCGTCCACGCGCTTGTGCATCAGGAAAGCGACCGCCTCGGCTTCGCGCGCCGCGTCGCTGCGGCAGTCGCAAACGATGGTGGCGTAGTTCTGCTTTCGCAGGATGTCCTCCATCGTGGTGATGATGGACATGATGAAGGCGTTGTTCAGCTCGGGGATCACGACCCCGATGGTCTTGGTGTGGTTGGTTTTGAGGCTGCGCGCCACGTCGTTGGGCGTGTAGCGCAGCGTCGCCGCCGCCTGCTCGATCAGCGCGCGGTTTTCCGGGCGCACCTGCCCGCCGTTGAAATACTTGGAGATGGTCGCCAGCCCCAGCCCCGTCGCGCGCGCGATGTCTTTCATGGTCGCAGCCATAGCATAGCCCCTCTCTGATGGGAAACAGTATACCATTTTTGCTGCGCGCGCGCAAGGCGGCGCTTCGCGCTTGACAAAGGGACAACGCACCGCTATAATGAGCACGAAACGTTTCGGTTTTGGCGAAAGACGGGAGAATCGGGTTATGGGATTAACAGACACGCGGGAAATGCTGGCGAAGGCGCGGGCGGAAGGATATGCCGTCGGCGCGTTCAACGTGGAGAATATGGAGATGGTGATGGCGGTCGCGGAGGCGGCGGAGGAGCTGCGCGCGCCCGTGATACTACAGACGACGCCGGGAACGCTGCGGTATGCGCCGCCCGCGCTGTTTGCGGGCATGGCGGTCGCCGCGGCGCGCGGCGCGCGCGCGCCGATCGCGCTGCATCTGGATCACGGCGACAGCGCGGCGCTGGCGCAAGCCTGCAAGGACGCGGGGTATACGTCGCTGATGATCGACGGCTCGACGCTGCCGTATGCCGAGAATGTCGCGCTGACGCGCGCGGTCGTCAAACTGGCGGGCGATCTCCCGGTTGAAGCAGAGCTTGGCACGGTGGGCGGCAAGGAGGACGGTCACGAAGCGCGGACGCAGTACACAGACCCCGCGCAGGCGGCGGCGTTCGTGCGCGACACGGGCGTTTCCTCCTTCGCGCCCGCGATCGGCACGGCGCACGGCGTATACGCGCGCGCACCGAAGCTCGACCTTGCGCTGCTGTCCGCCATCCGCGCCGCCGTGCCCGTGCCGTTGGTGCTGCATGGCACGTCGGGCGTGCCGGACGACACCGTTCAGGCGTGCGTGCGCCTCGGCGTTTGCAAGGTGAATTACGCGACCGAGCTGCGCATCGCCTTCACGGGCGCGGCGCGCGCCTATCTTGCCGCGCACCCGGACGCGTATGACCCCAAGAAACCCGGCGCTGCCGGGCGCGACGCCGTGCGCGCGCGCGTGATGCAGCTCATCACGCTGCTGGGCGGCGAGGGGAAGGGCTGACATGGGCGCGCTTTTGCTGGGCATCGACATCGGCACGTCGGCGTGCAAGGCGGCGTTGTTTGACGCGCAGGGGCGCGCGCTGGCGACGGCGGAAGCGCCGTATGCCGTCTGTTACCCGCGCCCGGGCTTTGCAGAGCAAGACCCGGATATGTGGTGGCGCGCTGTGTGCGAGACGACGCGCGCGCTGCTGTCCGACGGGCGATTTGCACCGGGCGATATCGCGGGTATCGGCGTGGCGGGGCAAAGCTGGTCTGCGGTCGCCGTGGACGAAAGCGGGAACGTGCTCGCGCCTACGCCGATTTGGACGGACACGCGCGCGACCGAGGAATGCGCGCTGCTCAAACGGACGGTCGGCGAGGACGCGCTGTTTTCGCTGTGCGGCAATCCCGTGCAGCCGAGCTACACGTTGCCTAAAATCTTGTGGTATAAGCGCAGCCTGCCGGATGTATACCGAAAAGCGCGCGCAATGTTGCAGAGCAACAGCTTCATCGTATACAGGCTGACGGGCGCGCTGACGCAGGACGTTTCGCAGGGATACGGGCTTTGCTGCTTCGACATGCGCGCGGGCGCGTGGAATGCCGATATCGCGCGCGCCTGCGGCATCGCGCCGTCGCTGCTGCCGTCGATTTCCGCCTGTCATCAAGTCGTCGGGCAGGTGTCCGCCGAGGCGGCGGCGCTGACGGGGTTGCGCGCGGGTACGCCGGTCGTCGCGGGCGGGCTGGACGCGGCGTGCGGCACGCTCGGCGCGGGCGTTATCGCGCCCGGGCAGACGCAGGAGCAGGGCGGGCAGGCGGGCGGCATGAGCCTGTGCATGGACGCGTGCCTGATGGACAAGCGTTTGATTCTGGGCTTTCACGTCGTCCCCGGCAGGTGGCTGTTGCAGGGCGGCACGACGGGCGGCGGCGGCGCGCTCAAATGGCTGCGCGAAACGGTCTGCCCCGAGCTGTCGTTTTCCGACATGAGCGCACTGGCGGCGGACGTACCGCCGGGCAGCGAGGGCGTGCTGTTTTTGCCATACATGGCGGGCGAGCGCAGCCCGATTTGGAATCCGTCCGCAAAGGGCGTGCTGTTCGGGCTGGACTTTGGCAAAACGCGCGCGCACATGATCCGCGCGGTCATGGAGGGCGTTGCGTTCGCGCTGCGGCACAACCTCGAAACCGCCGAGCAGGCGGGCGCGGCGGTCGGAACGCTGCGGGCGATGGGCGGCAGCGCCAAGAGCGAGGTCTGGACGCAAATCAAAGCCGACGCGTGCGGGCGCGTCATCGAAACGCCGGACGGCGATACGGCGACGGCGCTGGGCGCGGCGCTGCTGGCGGGCGTGGGAACGGGCGTGTATGGGAGCTTTGACGAAGCCGTGTCGAAGACGGTGCGTGTCCGGCGCATATGTACGCCTGATAACAATCGAATAGCTGTGTACGACGCTGCGTACGCCCGATACCTAGCGCTGTACGAGCGTCTGTCACCGATGATGAGGGGGAACGAAACGGCATGAAAGCGGCGGTCTTGTTTGGCAATGAGGACATTCGGTACGCGGACTGGGAAACGCCCGTCTGCGGCGAGGGGCAGGTCATGGTGCGCGTGCGCGCGACCGGCATCTGCGGCAGCGACGTACCGCGCGTGCTGCATCACGGCGCGCATTTCTATCCCGTGGTGCTGGGGCACGAGTTCGCGGGCGATATCGTGCAGGTCGGCGACGGCGTTGAGCATGTCGCGGTCGGCGACACCGTCAGCGGCGCGCCGCTCGTGCCGTGTATGACCTGCGCGGACTGCCAGCGCGGGGATTTTTCGCTGTGCAAGCGGTACAGCTTCATCGGCAGCCGCCAGCAGGGGAGCTTCGCGGAGTACGTCGTGATGCCCGCGCGCAACGCCGTGCGCTACGACGCCGCCATTCCCTACGAGCAGGCAGCGATGTTCGAACCGTCCACGGTCGCGCTGCACGGGTTGCTGCACGCTGGGTTCAGCGGCGGCGGCGACGTATGCGTGCTGGGGCTTGGCACCATCGGCGTGTTCACGCTGCAATGGGCGAAAATCTTCGGCGCAAAGCGCGTCGTAGCGTTCGATATCGACGACGGACGGTTGGCGCTTGCCGCGCGCATGGGCGCGGACGCGACGATCAACACCAGAACCCCCGATTTCATGCGCGAAGCGCTGGCGCTGACGGGCGGACGCGGGTTTGACGCGGCGTTCGAGACGGCGGGCAATCCCGCGACGATGCGCATGGCGTTTGAGCTTGCGGGCAACAAAAGCAAGCTCTGTTTCATCGGCACGCCGCACGAGGCGCTCGCCTTCACACCCGCGCAGTGGGAAAACATGAACCGCAAGGAATTTACGCTCACAGGAAGCTGGATGAGCTATTCCGCGCCGTTCCCGGGGCGCGAGTGGGAATTGACCGCGCATTATTTCGCGACCGGGCAGCTTCGCTTCGACCCCGCCTTCATCTTCCGCACGTACCCCCTGCGCGACGTCGCCGAGGCGTTCTCGCTGTATCGGCATCCCGAGGACGTGCACGGCAAAATCATGCTCGTCAACGAATAACCATGAAAGAAGGTCGGACATATGCCTGCGTTCATTGACCCGGCGCGCGTACCGCAGCGCCGCCTGTACACCGGGCAGACCATCCCGTGCATCGGCATGGGTACCTTCGGCAGCGACCGCTTCACGCCCGAGCAGGTCAGCCGCGCGGTCGCGGGCGCGATTCGGTGCGGCTATCGGCTGTTTGACTGCGCCTCGGTGTACGGCAACGAAGACCTGATCGGGCAGGTGTTTACCGACGCGATCGCCGAGGGCGCGGTCCGCCGCGAGGAACTGGTCGTCGCCTCCAAGGTCTGGAACGACATGCACGGCGAGGGCGACGTGTTGCTCTCCTGCGCCAAATCCCTGCGCGATCTGCGGCTTTCCAGCTTCGATCTCTACTTCCTGCACTGGCCGTTCCCCAACTATCACGCGCCTTTTTGCGATGGCGATAGCCGCAACCCCGACAGCAAGCCGTTCTCCGCGGATGAATTCATGGCGACATGGCGGCAGCTCGAACGTCTGCATTTCATGGGGCTCGCGCGCGGGCTGGGCATGAGCAACATGACGATTCCCAAGCTCGAGGCGGTGCTGCCGCTGTGCCGCGTCAAGCCCGTGGCGCTGGAAATGGAGCTGCACCCGTGCTTCCAGCAGCAGGAGCTGTTTGATTACGCGCTCGCGCACGGCATCCAGCCCATCGGCTTTTGCCCCATCGGCAGCCCGACGCGCCCCGAGCGCGACATGACCCCCGAAGACGTCGCCGATATCCAGCAGCCCGAAATCGTCGAGATCGCCAAGGCGCACGGCGTGCATCCCGCCGTCATCTGCCTCAAATGGGCGGTGCAGCGCGGGCAAGTGCCTATCCCGTTCTCCGTCCATGAAAACGAATATACAGCCAACCTGCGCGCCGTCGTCGAAGACCCGCTGACGGACGACGAAATGGCGACGCTCGCGCGCGTCGACAAGAACTGCCGTCTGGTCAAGGGGCAGGTGTTCCTCTGGCCCGGCGCGAACGACTGGCACGACCTGTGGGACGAGGACGGCGTGATCGTCCGGTAAGGAGGAAACAATGCTCAAAGGAATCCCAGCCATCATCCCGCCCGAGCTCATGAAGATCCTCATGGAGATGGGGCACGGCGACGAACTGCTGATTTGCGACGGCAATTACCCCAAATTCGGCTGCCCCGAGCGCTGCGTGCGCATGGACGGGCACGGCGTTTGCGACATTCTCGACGCGATCCTGCGCTTTTTCCCGCTGGACGGTTACGTCGAGCACCCCGTCACGCTCATGGCGGTGCTCGACGGCGACCCGTACAAGCCCGAAATCTGGGACGCATACCGCGAGATCGGCAAGCGCTACGAGCCCGACGGTCTGCGCGAGGAAACGCTGCACAAGCGAGACTTTTATCCCAAGGGCGCGAAATGCTACGCCTGCATTGCCACGGGTGAAACGGCGCTGTACGCCAATATCATACTGAAAAAGGGCGTCGTTCTCGAATAATACAACGCGCTTATCTTCGCACGCTCCGCGCGAGCGCCGCGCGCGCCGAATCCTCCGTTTCGCCGTCACGCAGCCTACGGCAGACGACGATGATGTGCCCTTCGTCAAGGCAAGTGGACAGCGTGAGCAGCGCGTCGGAAGCGTCGACCTCGACGGGCACGCGGTAGAGCGAGCGCTCGGTGATCTGCGCAAGAAAAGCGTTGAAGCGCGCTTCCGAATCGAACGTCGGCGTGCCCGTGTAGGCGACATAGTCCGGCGAGCGGACGCTCTCGGACACCGTGAGCACGGCGAACGCGACATACGTCTCTTTCCGGTAGAGCGTGCTGAACGATACGATGCCGTGCTCGTGCATGTACGCGAGCTTGCTGTAATGCGGCAGCATGCCGAACATGCCGCCGTCGCGCATGTTATGCCCGTGGATCACCAGATACTGCGTCCGCGCCGTGACGGGATGCATTTTGTCCAGAAACAGCGCGCCCGAGCTGTTTTTCGCGCCGTCGAAGCCGTGCGTCAGGTAATAGCTGTTGTCGCGGTACACGACCGGGAGATCGACTACGCCCGGGATGCTGATCCAGCCAACGGTGTCCCTGTTCTGCTTTTTCAGCCGCTGCATTTCGGGCAGCACGGACGCGCCGATGTACTGATACGCGCGCTTTTCCGTCACAATTGCCGTTGGCATGGGCGCGGGCGCAGCCGCCTGCGCGGGCGGCGGGCTTTGCGCGGGCGGCTGGCTGACAGCCGGCGTCGGCGCGTCGTGCAGCGCGCGCGCCGCCTCGCCAACGCGCGCCGCGGCGCGCGATTCCGTCATATAGCCGATCAGTCGCGCGCCGCCGTATATGACGAGCGCGAGGCACGCCAGCACCGGGAGCGTCCGCCGCCAGCGCAGGCGCGCAAGAAGCGCGCGAAGCGGCTTTTCTTTATACCGATAATGGCGCTCTTGCTTGCGCCCGCGTCCGTTCACGCTGTTTGTTATCTCCTTATGCGCATGGCAAAACCGCCGCGTTCCGGTCATATTGTAACCGTTTTCGCGTGCGGTTGCAAGCGTTTTCTGGTGTTTTATGCCTTCCGCTTCCTTCGCGTCAAGAGCGCAAGCCCCGCGCAGCCCAGTGCGCACAGGGCGAGCCAGAGCATAGGCGCGGCGTCGTCGCCCGTATGCGGCAGGTCGGGCGCTTGTTCTACGTGCAGCGCGGCGGGGTATGCCTCCTGAGTGTTGCCGTAGCGGTCGCTGACAAGGCAGTAATAGCGAAAGCCGTTGTTTGCCAGCGTGACGACCGAGGTGGTATAGCTCGCGTTCACCGCGCCCGGAAGCGCGCGCCAGCCGTCGCCCCGGTTGATGTACCACTGATAGGTCAATCCGTCGCCCGTGGCGGCGACGGTGAACGTCGCCGTCTGTCCGACGACCGCGAACTGCTCGCTCGGCTGCGTATCGATATGGAGCGCCGTGGGCGCGGCGGCGACGATGAAGGAAACGCTCTTTTCGTCCGTATCGCCGGTATCAACCCAAGCCGTGCCGTTATACTGCTGCCTTGTAAACGTGGCTTTCAGCATATGCGTCCCCGGTGTCATGTTCGCCGTGGTGAAACTCTGTTGAAAACCGGAGGCGAAATCACCGCGCGTGCTTACCTCCCACGCTGTCGGCAGCCACCGATAGTCGTTTACGACGGGGTCTATGATGTCCGCGCCGCCGCCGACCGCCGCGAATTGCGCGGCATCGCCCTGCGTAAAGCGCGACCCGCCGTAATGCCCGTGATCGCGTTGCCCGACGCGGGCGGGTCGACGGGGGCTCTTGCCATAGACACAGTTATATTAGAATGAGCCGGCATGGGCTGAGAATCGACGACAGTTACGGTATAGGTCGTCGTAGCAGTGGGGTAGACAATAATGTTCGGAGAGGTTGCGAGGGTGCTCCACAGATAAGAATATGGCGGCTTGCCGCCGCTGACCACGGTGCGCAGCTCCACCTGTTCCCCTGCAGTGATGGACGCGGGGTCTTGGACGATTTCAACGTGCAGCGGATGGAGGAGCACCACCTCGCTGCTCGTAGCGTCTGACGAAACGCCGTTGGACGCGATGCAGCGATACTTATAACCGCTCATGATTGCGGTCGTCGCGGGCGTGGTGTAGGTATCGGTCGTGCCGCCCGTGCCGTCCGTTACGTTCTGCCAGCCGCTTCCCGTGTTCACCTGCCATTGATAGGTGGGCGCGGGATGCCCGTCTGCAAGAATGCTGAAGGTCGCCGTTTGTCCCACGGTCACGGTTATATGATTAGGCTGCGCGATAATGCGGGGCGGAACGCCTGCCGCAATATCCCACTTGGCGTTCGCGTTGGCAAGCGCGGTGATGGACGCGCCGCCTGTGAGGGACGCGGCAGGGATTGTGATTGCCATCGCCTCCGTGCTTGTCGCCGTGGGCGTGCCGGAGAATGTAATGGTCGCCGTTTTCGTGTCCGTACAGGTCACCATCGCTGAAATGCCCGCAGGCAGGGCGTTAAACCACGAGGCAGCATCAAAAGCTGAGCCGATAGGGTTTATTGAGGTGACAAAGGTGTCGCCCGTCAGCGTGAGCGTAACATCCTGTTCGGTCAGCGCCATGCTCGTTATGCCGGAAATCGTCGCGTCGCCGATGCGGGCGATGGGAAGGATCTCGATATATTTATACGTTGAAAGCTGGGTCGCGTCGTAGTCGACGAGCGGCGAGCCGCCGTAATTCACGGAAGCCTTTGCGGTCAGCCCCGCGCCGATTATCGGCGTTATGCCGTTCGCTATCGCCAAGCCCTTGCCCTTGATCACGCACGGGCCGCTTAACGTGAGCGTAGCACCTTGACTGCCTCCTGTGATAGCGATGCCATTATCTTCCTCCGCCGCCACCGTGCCGCCGGAGATTTCGATATCGGCACTGATATTTATGGCCCTTCCCTTTCCAATGACTGAGCCGCCGGTCATGGTTACCTTTTTCGCTTTTCCAAAGATCGGTACTGCTTCATCGTTCATGATTGTGCCGCCCGTGATCGTCAGGTCGCTCTGAGAATTACGCATATACAGCGTAGCAGGAGCAGAACCTTTCAACGTGCCGCCGGAAATGATCAAATCTCCGGGATTATCCAAAGGGCTGTTGACTTCGATGATCGATCTATAGTTACCGGTGTCAAGCTCTATGCTGCCGCCGGAGCGGGAATCTGTCACCGTCAGCGTCCCCGTACCCTGATGGTCGATGAAGCACGTATAGATATATGAATCAGCCAACGTGATCTTGTGCCCGTTCAAATCGAGGGTGCGATTTTTCGCGTCGGATGTATAGAGAAAGTTATTACTAATATCCTCAATATTCGCGGTCAGCTTGATGGTATCGCCGCTGTTAGCGCTGTCAAAAGCACTCGATAACTGCGCCGCATCGTTGACCTCGCGCGTCGCCGCCAACGCCGTCCCCGTCAGCAGGCAAAGCGTCAGCGCCGCACATAGCAGCATGGCGCATAGGAGCTTCTTGGTCATCTTGCTACCCCCGTTTCCGTTCGGGGTCGCCGCATCGCCATACGACCCCAATAGTACTTAACATTATAATGGTAACTTCGTCGCTTGTACAGTACCGTTTCGCGTGAAATTCGGATGTTTTTTCAGGTCACGAACGGGGCTAATTGACCGCGTTTGTTGATGCAGAGCTTGCCGTACACGTCCAGCAAAATGTTCTTCACGCGCCCGACGGACAGGCTCATGCGCCGCCCCGCCTCCGCGTAGGACGCACCGCGCGCGATCAGCCGTGCGAGCTGGTACTCCTGCGGGGTCAGCATCGTGGCGATGTTTTCGCTGGTGAAGCGGTTGTGAAAGGTCATCCAGTTCTTGAACGATTGATTCCAGAGCGCGGTAATCGGCGCTTTATACTGCGGATAACGCTCGTCCAGGCACGATTCCACAAGCCCGCCCAGCGTGCCAAGATAATCGGCGAAGGGCGCGATGAACCCCGCCGGAAGACCGATGCGCATGGCGGACAGCAGGTACGCCCGCGCGCGTGTCCTGTCGTCCAAATCGCAGCACGCCTGCGCGCACAGCGTCAGGTTGTACACGTCGAGCCATGTAAAAGTATTCGTTTGCGCGCACAGTTCGTAGGAGGTTTTCGCCGTATACAGCACGGCTTTCGGGTCGCCGACGTTGCGCAGATGGAGCGTGTGCAGGTATAGCAAAAGCGGAAGATGCTCGCGCGGGAACAGCGAAAAATCGCCGTTTTGCAGCCACTCTGGGGTCATGTTGACCGCCGCCATGCTGACCGCCGCCAGCGCCGACGGCAGGATGAGCAGCGCCTTGTCTCGCTCGTGCTTTGCGGTCGCCATGCGGGCCTGTACGGCGCGCTGAATATCGCTGTACAAACCAAAATCCCCCGCGCTGATCGCCGCCGCGGTCGCAATGGTCGCCGCCGTCAGCTTGGCGGGGTCGCCGGATAGCGTATTGTTCCATAGATCGATGGCAAGCGTCGGGTCGCCCCGGCGATACGCCATGTCTGCCGCCACGAACGGACGAAGCCCTGCCGGATACGCGCTGATCGCCGCGTCGGGCGCGCGCATGTCCAGCACGGCGGGCGGCAGCAGCAGCCACGCCGTTTGCTGCTCGGCGGCTTGCCTGCGCGCCCTGCGCGGATCGACGGGCTTTTCCGCGCCAAGCGGGATCAGCCATGCGCCGCCGTACTTCCTCGCGCCCTCGATCCTTCCGTCTTTCAGCAATCGCTGTACGAGCCGGAGTGAAACGCCCCACGCGTTCGCCGCGTCGCTTGTCGATACGTAATCCATGCGCCAGCCTCTTTCTGTTCGCGTTCTGCTTGTATTCTATGCGTTTTCGCGTACAGTTGCAAGCGTTTTCCGCTGCTTTTTGCGCACTGCGACATTCTCTCACGGCTTACGCAGGAACGATATGGACGGGCGGCGCAACGCCGCCCCTACGACAGCGTGAGATTTAACCCCGTCGTAGGGGCGGATGCCCACATCCGCCCGCATGCACGGATGTTTGCTCGCGGGTCGATGTGGGCATCGACCCCTACAAGGGTATTGATCGACCGCGTGCTCGTTCATGCGTAAGCCGTGGGCATTCTTTCGTTTTATGTTGACGTAAAACGCGAATGCTGTTACAATAGGAAGACAAAAATTGACAGGGGAGGCATACCATGAAAAAGGGAATCGCACTGGTTCTGGCAGCGCTGCTGCTGCTCTGCGCGGCGGGCGCGTCCGCCGAAACGCTGGTCTATGACGCTTCGCGCGAGGTCAACGGCGGCAAGCCGATCACCATTTCCTTCTGGGTGCAGACGGAGTTGGAGCCGATGTATACCAAGTTCTGCGACAGCTACACCG
This sequence comes from uncultured Oscillospiraceae bacterium, assembly GCA_964512175.1. Classification (GTDB taxonomy): domain Bacteria; phylum Bacillota; class Clostridia; order Christensenellales; family Aristaeellaceae; genus CAZEIC01. Next base: position 20,860 of record CAZEIC010000033.1, read on the forward strand.
CGCTGCATCCCAACGTGACCTTTGAACTGACGCCCGCTTCCTACGACGACCACTTCACCAAATTGAGCATGGCGCTCGCCAACGGCACGGGGCCGGACATGTTCCACATGCACAACTCCAAAACGTCGCTGCTGGTGAACAACATGAAGCCCTATGATCCCGCCGTGATCGATTTGGACGTGCTCCGCGCGAACTTCGCGGGCGTGAACGAGTGTCTGGTGGACGGCGACCTCTACTACCTCGGGCTTGGTCGCATGACCGCCGGTATCTTCTATAATTCCCAGCTTTGGCGCGACGCCGGGCTGACCGACGCGGACATCCCCAAGACGTGGGACGCGCTGCGCGAGGTCGCCAAGAAGCTGACCAAGTACAACGACGACGGCTCTATCGCCGTGTGCGGCTTCTGCATCAACCAGCAGCTCGAATACCTCCTGCAGGCGCTCAACTATCAAAAGGGCGTGCCGATGTTCAAGAAGGACGGCATCGAGCCTTTGTTCAACGACACCTTCAAGGAGAACCTGCAATGGCTGATTGACCTGTACAAGGTCGACAAGGTCGGCGCGCCGGAGATCGCCGAAATGTCCGCGCTGGCGTTCGTGCAGGGCACGGCGGCGATGGTCTACAACTGGACGTGGCTGCCCACCGTGATGCCCCAGTACAACCCGGACATGGAATACGGCTACTTCAACCTCCCGACGTGGGACGGCGAAACGCCGGTCGCCTATGACCGCAACAACATGGAAGTATCGCCCGGTCTGAGCAAGGACATCTCCGACGAAGCGTACGCCGTGTGCAACGACTTCATCCTCTATGTCCTCTCCAACGACGAATTGATCGTGGACTTCGACTTGCAGTTCTACCTCGCGCCCACCAAGCTCTCCTGCGCGACGAACGAACGCATCCTCGCCGACAACGTGCTGTCCTCCGTCAGCGCCATTCAGGAAAGAACGGTGTACCCCGGCACATACCCGGACGCATACCACGAAATCCTGCGCGCCAAGCTGTACGCCGACATTCTGGTGAACAACGTGGACATTGACGCCGCCATCCAGAACGCTTACGACGAAATCATGGATCTGGACGAGTTCACCGAGGAACAGTTCACCTCGCTGGAAGGCGCTTACACCTACGCGGACGGCTTTATCTACGAGTAACCCGCGCAATATGCCATACTGCCTGCTTTCGTGGCGGGCAGTATGGCTTTTTTGAAAGAAGGGAATGTATTGCAGAGCCGCCGTTCCTCGCTTCGGCTGTCGGGCAGTCAAAAGAGCATGGTGTATACCGCCTGTCTGCTGCTGCTGGTCTTCTACGGGCTGTTCATGGTGTTCCCCATCGCGTACTCTTTCGTCGGCAGCCTGCACAACTGGCAGCCGCACAGGGGCAAGTTCGACTACGTCGGGTTTGACAACTACGCGTGGCTGTTTCAGGAAGAGCTCACGTGGAGCGCGCTGGGCAACACCCTGCTGTTCACCGCGGTCGTGACCGTCCTGCGCACGGGGTTCGGGCTGGCGTTCGCCGTGCTCATCAATGAAATGAAGCGCAGCCGCGCGTTTTTTCGCACGGTGTATTTTTTGCCCGTGATCACCTCGACGGTCGCCGTCTCCATGGTGTGGAAATGGCTGTACGAGCCGATCACCGGGCCGCTGAATTACTACATCGTGCAGATTGGGCTGCCGCGTTCGATGTTCCTGCGGGACGCTTCCACCGCGCTACTCAGCGTGATGGTGATGACCGTCTGGAAGGACATGGGCTACGCCGTGGTGCTGTACATGGCGGGACTTTCGGGCGTGCCCGCCTCGCTGTACGAATCGGCGCAGATCGACGGCTGCTCCCGCTGGAAAGCGTTCTGGCACATCACATTGCCGATGCTAAGCGCCACCACCATGCTGATCCTCATCACCTCCGTCATCACCTATTGCCAGACGTTCACGCAAATCGATTTGATGACCGGGGGCGGGCCGGGCACGACCTCGTATACGCTGGTGTATATGCTCTATAAGGAAGCGTTCGGCAGCAAGTACCGCTTCGGTCGCGCCTCGGCGATCGCGTTTTTCCTGTTCGCGATCATTCTGGTCTTTTCGATATTGCAGCTTCGGCTCAACCGGAAGGACGGTGACGCCGCGTGACGAAAAAGCTTTGGAACGCGCTGCTTCTGCTGATCCTGCTGGTGTTTTCCGTGGCGATGCTGTACCCGTTCCTGTATATGCTGCTGGGGTCTTTGAAGACGAACGCCGAGATCCTCGTGTTGCCGCCGACCTTCTTTCCCGAAACGGCGATCCTCACAAACTACGAAACGGTGCTCGCGAAGAACGCGTTCGGGCGGTACTTTGGCAACAGCCTGTTCATCACGCTGGTGAAGACCGCCATCGTGCTGTATTCCAGCGCGTTCTTTGGCTATGTGTTTTCCAAAATCAGCTTCCGCTTCAAGGAAGGCATCTTTCTGCTGGTGCTGTCCACGATGATGATTCCGTGGCCTGTCACGCTGACCCCGCTGTACCAGATGATGAGCAATTTCCGCTGGGTCGGCACATGGTGGTCGCTGATCGTGCCGTCCGCCTTTTCGACCTTCGGCATCTTCATGATGCGGCAGTTCATGCGCGGCGTTCCGGACGATTTGATGGAAGCGGCGCGCATCGACGGCGCGGGGGAATACCGGGTGTTCCATCAGATCATGATGCCCAACATCACGCCCGCCCTGTCGGCGCTGGGTATTTTCCAGTTCCTGTGGACGTGGGACGATTATCTCTGGCCGTTCCTGATGATCAGCGACAAGAAAATGTACACCCTGCCGATCGCGCTGTCCTTGTACAACGGGCAGTACTCGGCGGACAACGGCGGTATCTTCGCCAGCGCGTCTATCGCCGCCGTGCCGGTCATCATCGTGTACCTGCTGTTCCAGCGCCGCTTTGTGGAGGGCATCACCATGACGGGCTTGAAAGGGTAGGCGCGTCGCTCAAGACACGGACGCGTATGTATATTTTCCGTATGCACTCAAAACCAATGGAAGAATTACCGATTATAGTGTATAATCATACACGAGGTGAAGAACATTGCGAATTGGGTGCATTGCGGATGATTTCACGGGCGCGAGCGACGCCGCGTCCTTTCTGAGCGCGGCGGGCATGCGCACGTTGCTGTATAGCGGGATACCGCGCGATATCCCGGAGGACGCGCAGGCGGCGGTTATCGCGCTCAAAACGCGCACGATGGAAACCGGGCAGGCGGTCGCGCAGAGCCGCGAGGCGCTGGAAAGGCTGATGGCGGCGGGCGCGGAAACGCTGTACGTCAAGTATTGCTCGACGTTCGATTCTACAAAAACGGGGAACATTGGTCCCATCTGCGATATGGCGCTGGAAGTCACGCGCCGGCGCTGGACGGTGCTGTGCCCTGCGCTGCCGGTAAACGGGCGCACGGTGCGCGAAGGGCGGCTGTATGTCGGCGGCGTGCCGCTGGAGCAAAGCGCCATGCGCGAGCACCCGCTTACGCCCATGTGGGACAGCCGGATTGCCGAGCTCATGCGCGGGCAGAGTAAATACCCGGTCTTTTCGCTTTCGCAAGACGATATGGCAGACGCGCGGCGCGCGATTCGCGCGCTGGAGGAGCGCTGCGAGGGGCGGTTCTACGTCGTGCCGGATTACGAGACGGACGCGCAGGGCGCGGCGATCGCCGAGGCGTTTTCTGATTTGACGCTGTACACGGGCGGCTCGGGGCTGCTGGGCGCGCTGGGCGCGAAGTGGGGCGGCGGGCACGCGCCTGTCGCGCTTCCGGGCGTGCGCTCGGCGGCGCTGGTGCTGGCTGGAAGCTGCTCGGTCGCGACGCGCGGGCAAATCGCCTGTTGGGTGAAAAGCGGTCGCGCGCGCGTACACATGGACGCGCAGGCGCTGACGCGCGACGAGCAAGGGGAGATGGAGCGCCTGTACCGCGTCGTGCGCGAGCACGCAGACGGCGAAGTGCTCATCGACAGCTCGGCGAGCGCCGAGGGTGTGCTGGCGGGCGCGAGCGAACGCGTTGAGCGCGCGATGGCGGCGCTCGCGGTATACGCGCGAACGCTGGGGTATCGCCACGTGATTGTCGCGGGCGGCGAAACTTCGGGCGCGGTGACGCGCGCGCTGGGTTATGCAGCGTTCCTGACGGGTGAGAGCATCGCGCCGGGCGTGCCGGTCATCGCGCCCATCGAGAACGATGGCATGCGGCTGGCGCTCAAATCGGGCAATTTCGGGCAGGAGGATTTCTTCCTTCGCGCCCTGCAAGCGACGGGAGGAACAGACCATGACGCTGCGTGAAAAAGCCGAGCAATGCCTGTGGATCGCGCATCAGTTGTTCGAGCGCAACAGCACGGGCGGAACGACCGGGAACATCAGCCTTTTACATGAGGATTGCATATACATCAGCGCGGGCGGAACGTGCTTTGGTTCGCTTTCAGAGGATTCTTTCTGCCGCCTGCGGCTGGACGGCGAAATCATCGGCGGCGCGCCCAAGCCCAGCAAGGAATGGCCGCTGCACGCCGCGCTCTACCGCGCTTCGGCGCGCAATCAGGCGGTCATCCACACGCACGGCTTCTACGCCGCGCTCTGGTCGTGCCTGCCCTGCCAAACGCCGGAGGACGCTATCCCCGCCTATACGCCCTACCTGCGCATGAAAGCAGCGCCCGTTCGCTACGTGCCCTACGCGTCACCGGGCAGCGCTGAATTGTTCGGTTTGATGGCAAAAGAATGCGCGCCGGAGCGCACTGCATATCTGCTGGCGCATCACGGCGCGCTCTGTGCGGGCGCGAGCCTTATGGATGCCTTTGGTTTGATCGAGGAAATCGAGGACAGCGCGCGCCTTGCGTGGTATCTGCGTGGCGAAAGCGCGGTCAAACAGCTATAAATCCCTTCAGCTTACGGTGTTGACGGGCGCGCCCTCGAGGAACGCGCGCAGGTTGGCTTCGGCGATACCCATCAGCCGGCGCCTGCACTCGATGGGCGCCCAGCTGATGTGCGGCGTGATGATGCAGTTTTTTGCGGTCAATAGCGGATTGTCGGGACG
>CAZEIC010000034.1:0-25720 GCA_964512175.1 uncultured Oscillospiraceae bacterium
CGTCCTCCAAATCGAAAATCAGGGTGTCGGGCTTGTAGATGTACGCGTCCTTGATCAGCCCGGGCTTTTGCGCCGACAGGAACATCATCGTCCTGCGCAGCCGTTTGAGATCGGGATGCTCGCTCATTCGCGAATCGCACCTCCCCACGGGAAGCCTTCTTCCACTTGGCAAGCGCGGTAGACCGCGCATTCGACGCGCGCGCGCAGCGTGCAGTCCAGCGCGCCCTTGTCCACCACCGTCACGCGCGCGGCGCGCACGTCGAGCCTGCCGAGCGTTTCGAGCACGGCCTCCCGGATCTGCCGCCCGTACTGGCTCATGACGCTGGACGTGATATCCAGCTCGAGCGCGTCCGCGTGCGGCGTTATCGTCACCTGCGCGTCGCTGGATTCCAGCGTCCCGGCGACGGCGGTCGTTGTCAGTTGCATAGCATGACCTCCCTTGGTGTCTGTGTTATCGTCCCGCGATCAGGCTGAGAATCGACGGGAACAGCGAGATGACGACCACGAGCCTGAGCACTTGCAGGATGACCAGCCCGACGTTTTTCACGCCCAAGTCCGCCGATATCAGCGCCATATCGCTCGCCCCGGCGGGCGTCGCCGCCAGCAGGGATTCCTTGAAGTCAAAGCATTTCGCCTTGCGCAGCGCGAGGGCGATCAGGTACGCGCCCAGCATGTAGCACGTGAGCAGCAGCAGTGCGGGCAGCCAGAGCGTGCCGAGTGTCGAAAGCTCCTTCGCGCCCATCGACGCGCCCACGAATGCGCCGGACATCAGCTGCGCCGCCTTGCGCAGCCCGCGCGGCGTCCACGTGGGCGGGAAGAACCATTTGAGTGCGATCGTTCCGAGTGTTGCGAGCGCCATCGTGCCGCCCGGCATGCCGGAAAATTTGCCCGCCAGCCCGCACGCGGCGGCGACGGCGAGCGTAATTGCCATGGCAACGGGCGTTCCCGGCGCGCGATTGCGCTTGCCCTTGACGCGCTTTTCTCCCGCGCGCTCGCCGGACATCAGCCGAATCAGCGCGGGGAACAGCGCGATGCCCATCAGAAAACGGATGAATTGCAATACGGTCACGACGCCCGCGTCCGCGCCAAGGTCGGCTGCGATCAGCGGTATATCGCTGATGCCGCCCGGCGTGGAGGCAAACAGCGCCGTCAGCAGGTCGATGCCGCCTGCCGCGTGCATCGCATAGCCCGCCGCGATGTTGACAATCAGCAGTCCGGGCAGCAGGATACAGGCGGGCTTGTACACCGCGCGCATGGCGCGCACGTCCGCGCGGCGCACGCCCGAGCCGATGAACGCGCCCGCGATGATCTGCGCGCAGGTCTTGGCGATAGGCGGCATACAGGCGTTGCCCGTCGCGAGGTTGAGCGCGCACGCGCCGATCACCGCGCCGATCATCATGCCGCCCGGCACGCGCAGCCGGTCCAGCAGCAGACCGACCGCGCATGCGCAGAGCAGCGTGAGCGCAAGTTGCGTAAACTCCATAGGGTTATGCTTTCTTGGCTTTCTTTCCCTTGATGTACGCCTTGATCTTGGGGGCGACGATGGGGTAGAGCAGCGTGACGAAGCAGACGATCATGATGACGGCGGAGATGGGGCTGGAGAACATGGTGATGATGCTGCCGCGGCTGATGGTGTATGCGCGGCTGAAGTTGCCCTCGCAGATCGTCCCCAGCACAAGCCCCAGTATCAACGCGGCGCTGTTGAATTTACAGACGCGCATGACGATGCCCAGTATACCGGCGATTGCCATGATGCGCACGTCCATGATGTTCATGCTGGTCGCCCAAGAGCCGATGGTCGCTAAGATGATGATGATGGGGCCCAGCAGCGAGTACGGAACGCCGAGGATCTGCGCGAACACTTTGGCAACCCAGATGGACACGATGACCATGACGATGTTCGTCAGCATCATGGAAACAAACGTGGCGGAAAGGAATTCCGGCTGATTGACCAGCAGCAGCGGACCAAGCTGCACGCCCTTGAGCACCAGCGCGCTCATCATGACGGCGGCTGCGTTGCCGCCCGGGATACCCAGCGACAGAAGCGGAACCATCGCGCCGCCGGTCGCGGCGTTGTTCGCCGTTTCGCAGGCGGTCAGCCCGTCGATGCTGCCCTTGCCCCATTCTTCGGGGTGCTTGGCGAGCTTGAGCTCAACGGAGTACGCAAGGAAAGAGGCGATCGTCGCGCCCGCGCCGGGGAGAATACCCACGATTGTGCCGAGCACCGACGTGCGCAGCAGGATCCATTTCAGATGCCACCATTCCTTGAACTTCGGCATGACGGTGGACACCTTGCCGCCGCCGATGCCGTCTTCCGCGCGCAGGCGCTCGGGCTTGGCGGTCTGGCTGATGACCTCGGTCAGCGCGAAGATACCGATGAGCACAGGAATCATTTCCACGCCCGCCAGCAGCTCTTTCGAGCCGAAGGTCATGCGCTGCACGGCGTACATCGGGTCCTGACCGACGCAGGCGATGAGCAGACCGATCAAACCGGATATGACGGTGCGCAGGATATCGTCCGAATCTAGGCAGGTGAGGATGGACAGCCCCATGAACGTGACCGCGAACAGCTCGGAAGGACCGAAGTTCAGCGCGGCTTGCGTTAGCTGCGGGCTGAGCAGCAGCATGGCGACGGCGGAGAAAATTCCGCCGATGGCGGACGCGCCCAAGCTGATGCCCAGCGCAAGCCCCGCCTTGCCTTGTTGGGCGAGCGGGTATCCGTCAAACGTCGTCGTCGCCGAGGATGGCGTGCCCGGAATCTTAAACAGAATGGCGGTGATCGAGCCGCCCGTGATGGCGGAGCAGTAAATGGCGACGAGGAAAACGATGGCGGCGACTTCGTTCATCGCGTAGGTGAACGGCAGCCCCAGCGCGACCGCCATGGTCGCCGATACGCCGGGCAGCGCGCCGAAGATCGTGCCAAGCACGATGGCGAGGAGGGTCATCAGCAGCATCTCGGGAGCGAATACTGTGGCGAACCCCTGTACCAATAGATCCCATGAAGACATTCCTTATTTCACCTCCTGTGTTATGGCACGAGCGATTCGATGAACAGCGCGAAATTGCGCAGGAAGGGAACGGTGCCGCGCGGCAGGTTCACCTGCAGGAGCACGCCGAAGCCGACGTAGAGGACCGCCGTTACCAGCAGCGATATCAGCACCAGCCGCAGGTACTTGCGCTCGCCCAGCAGCAGCCCGTAGGCGATGAGGAACAGGAGGCAGGTGAGCATGAAGCCCAGCGGTTCGAGCACGAAGGACAGCGCGATGATGAGCACGAACGCGATAAACAGCTTGCTCTTGAAGAAGCCGGGAACGTCCTTAGCAAGCGCTTTAAGGGAGAATTCCGGCTTTCCCTTGTTTTCTTTGATGATTTTGATGATGTTGATGACGAGGCACAGGAGAATCAGGCTGATGAGCACGCTCGGCCAGATGCCGGGCTGCAACGCGTATGGGTTGTTCTGCACCTTGATTGGCACCGGCGCTTCCAGCACATGGAAGCACAGCGTATACCCTAGGAACAATGCCAACAGTATGTTGATTAAGAGTTCTAGCACGCCATATCACTCCCCTATCAAATAAAACGGGGGAGGAGAGCGTCTCCTCCCCCTTCTGTACAGGTTTATTGCTTGTAGTAATCCTTCGCCAGAACGCCTTCGTCCTTCAGGTACTGGGACAGGCTCACATACTCCGCTTCAAAGAACGTGCGCAGGTCTTCGCCGTTGGCGTGGATGCCGCGCTCGTCATAGGCGGCGGCATGCAGGAAGGTCTTCCACGCGTCGGTCTGGCGGGCTTCCTCGATAGCGGCGACCATCGCGTCGATGGCGGCTTGCGGCGTGCCGTTCTTGGCGAAGATGGCGCGCCACGGACCGATGAAAGAGTCGATTTCCAGTTCGCCCGTGCACTGCATGTCCGGATAGACCGTCATGCGGTTTTCGCACAGCGCCAGGAAGGGCAGGATGTCGCCGGACTCGATCAGACCCGCAATTTCGTCCGTGCCGGTGATCATCATGTCGATGTGACCGCCCAGCAGCGCGGCGTTCATTTCAGAGCCGGTGCTGTAGGAGATTTCCAGAACGTCCAGCCCGGCGAGCGTCTGCTTGAGGGAAGCGCCGTCCGCGCCGGTCGCCGTCATCATGCCGACGGACACGCCGTAGGGGTTCTTGCCGAGGTATTCGATCATTTCCGCGAAGTTGGAGATGCCCTTGGCGTCCATGGACTTCTTGGAGGCGGCGATGATGTTGATGGAGTGCATCAGCGTGGAGATCGGGATGAATTCCGTGCGGAAGTCCATCGAGGTCGTGCCCTGCAGGTCCTGCATGATGAGGCTCTGCGTGCCGAGCATGAATGTGTATCCGTCCGCCGGCTGCTTGTAGGTATACTGTACGCCGTTGACGCCGCCGCCGCCTTCGACGTTGACGACTTCAACTTCCACGCCCAGAATGTCCTTGAGGATCTGCGCCATCGGACGCAGGGAGCTGTCCGCGCCGCCGCCGACGCCCCACGGGCAGATGATTTCAACCTTGCGCTCGAACTTCCAGTCTTCCGCGAGCGCCACCGAGGAGATCGACAGCAGCAGGATCGCCGCCATCACGAGGCATACCAGTTTCTTCATGAACCGAACCCTCCTTGATCTATTGTGAACAATCTATCTGGAGCCGGCGAACCGACAACCAAATCAAGCCATGCCAAAACCACGCCAGAATGCAGATGATGGTTGATTTCCTTCCTACTGAATGATATACTACAACCATCCATAATTCAAATACTATTCTTGTTATGGATTCCATAATCCGCGCGATATGACAAAGGAGAGACGAATGAACCTCAAACACGCGCAATATGTCCTGACGATCCTGCGCGAGGGCGGCGTCACGGCGGCGGCAAGGAAGCTGTATGTGTCGCAGCCGTCCCTGAGCCAGACGGTCAAACAGATCGAGAGCAACCTCGGCGCGCCCATCTTCACGCGCGACGGCGACGCGCTGTCTTTGACCTACGCGGGGCAGCTGTACGTCGAGGCGGCGAAGAAGGTGCTGGCGATCAATGAGAACCTTGTCCACGAGATCGCCGATATCCGCCATGAAACGCGCGGACGCATGCGGCTGGGCATCTCGCGCCAGCGCGGCATGAACTTGCTGCCGCTGGTCGTGCCCGCGTTTCTGGAGAAGTATCCGCACGTGCAGCTCGAACTGGAAGAGCACGGTTCGGACAAGCTCGAACAGATGGTGCAGGACGGTCTGTGCGATATCGCGTTTGTCACCACGTACCCCGAGAAGGCGCTGGAGTATGTGCTGATCGAGAACGAACAGCTCGTGCTCATGGCGTCCAACAGCACCGCGATCGCGCAGCGGCACATGGACGGCGCGGAAATCGACATTTCCGAGGCGGCGGACGAGCAGTTTGTTTCCTTAAAGGAAGGACACAGCGTGCGCGTCGTGCAGGACAAGCTGTTCGCGCTTAATAACATAAACCCGTGCATGCTGCTGGAATCCGACAGCTTCGAAACGGCGAAACACATCGCCGCGCGCGCCCGCGCCGTGATGATCACGCCCTATGTGTATATCGCCAACGTGCCCACGCTGCGCGAGCACGTCAAGTGTTTTCCCATCCGCAATCTGGGCTATATCCGGCATTTTTACCTGTGCCACCGCAAGGGGCTGTATTTCACCCGCTATATGAAGGATTTTGTGCAGCTTGTCCGCGAAAACTCGCGCGCTTATCGCATCGACCTTCCGACGCCATAAAGCGCAATAGCAGCGCCGCCGCGAGCAGGTCCGCGCAGCCGCCCGGGCTGACGCCGTCGCGGATACAGGCATCGTCCAGCGTGCGCGCGTCCTCGAGCGAGAAGCGCGTAAGCAGCGCCCGCGCTTCCTCGCGCAGCAGCGCCGCTTTCTCTTCCGACGAGCGCCGCACGACGTTCGCGTCGCGCACGCTTGCCAGAAGCGCGATGAGCGCGTATGCCGCCGCGTCGTTGAGCGAGCGCCCCGCCTGCAATTGCCCTTCGAGCGCGGGCAGCGCGACGTCGCGCACCGACGGCAACCCGGCGGCGATCTCCGCGCGCGCTCCGGCGCTCTTTTCGCTTGCAAGCGCCGCCCGTGTCATGTCGCCGCAGAAAAGGCAAGCCGCGCGCGCGTCAAAGGGCTTGTCCGCCAGCGCGCCGAGCGCGCAGCAGAGCACGCCCAAGGTAAAGATCGCGCCCTTGTGCGCGTTCACGCCGCCCGTGGCGCGCAGCATGTCGTCCTCGGCAAGCATGCCGGGATAGCGGATGCGCGCAAACAGCGCGTCCGGCGCGCGCCCCGACATGCCCTCGCGCGCGCACAGCGCGAAATAGGGCGTGAGCGACGCAGCGCTGGAAAGAAATGTAAAAACGTCCATGTCGTCGTGCGCGCCGGTGTTGCGCAAATCGACCAGCCCGGGCTTGGGCGTGACCGCGACTTCATAAAGCAGCGCGCGCGTGGCAAGCTCGGCGATACGGTCGGCGGTTTGCTTTTGCGCGCGCTCGCGCAGGATGCGCGTTGCCTCGCAAAATAGCGCTTCCGACGTATGTGCGCGGCTGCGCGCGCAGAGCGCGGCTTCGTTTCCGCACAATAGACAGGCGCGCGCGGGCAGCCCGATATCGGCGCGCGAAACCTTCTCGCCGTTTGGCGCGAGCACGTCGATGTCCAGCAGCCGCCCGAAAGCGTCCGCGTCCTCGATTTGCGCCATCCAGCGCTTGATGGTCAACGCCTTCGCATCGACGGCGATATACCCCTCGAAGCCCGTGAAGACCTCGTTTGTTTCGACGTGCAGTGCGCGCGCGCCGTGCCGCGCGAGCTGGCGCAGTATCAAATCGAGCGCCTCGGCGAACGCGTCCGCGATTTCGGGCGTGACTTTGACCGCCCCGGCGATGTTCATCGTCAGGCAGACAAGCGGCGCTCGGTATTCCGCCAGCAGCGCGCGCTGCCGCTGCGCGCGCGCTTCCCGCGCCGCGCCCATGTCGGCGACCGTGACCTCTCGGTCAAAAACAGCATGTTCGTTCATGCCCTTATCCTACCAAAAAGCGCTTCCCTTTTCAAGATAGAAATGTTATACTCGCGGCATGGACGATGTACACGTAACGCGCCTTTCCCTCCGCGACGCGCGCGCCCTGCGCGCGATGGACGCGCTGCTTGCGCGCGCGGATATTCGGCGCGACCCGCATCTGGAGGGCGCGCTCGCGCTGGAGGACGATGATGGCGAGCTGCTCGCCGTCGGCGGATATTATGAGAACACGCTGCGCTGCCTCGCGGTGGACGATCGCTATCGCGGCGTGGGGCTGCTGGCGACGCTGGTGACGGAGCTGACCGCGCTGCAGCTCGCGCGCGGGCACAGGCGGCTGTTCCTCTACACCAAGCCGGACGCGGCGCGGCAGTTTCAAACGCTCGGGTTTTCCGAAATCGCGCGCGTGCCCGAAACGCTTGTGTTCATGGAGAACGACCGCGCGGCGTTCCCGCGCTATCTTGCGGACATGCGCGCGCTGCGCTTTCCCAGCTGCGCCGTCGTCGTGATGAACGCCAACCCGTTCACGCGCGGGCATCTGGCGCTGCTTGCGCGCGCGAGCGCCGAAAACGAACGCGTCTATTGCTTCGTGGTGTCGCACGACGCTTCGCTCGTGCCGTTTGCCGCGCGGCTTGCGATGGTCGAGATGGGCGCGGCGGCGCTTGCCAACGTGCGCGTGCTGCCGTCGGGCGAATACATGGTGTCGGGCGCGACGTTCCCTTCTTATTTTTTGAAAGACGAGGCGACCGTCAATCAGACCTACGCGCGGCTCGACGCGGCGATTTTTCTCAAGATCGCGGACGCGCTCGGCGCGGCGCGGCGGTATGTGGGCGAGGAGCCGTTTTCTCAAACCACGAGCGCGTATAACGCCGCGCTGCTGGCTGCGCTGCCCAGCGCGGGCGTAGCGGTGACGGTCGTTCCGCGCGTATGCGACGAACGCGGCGACGTGATCAGCGCCTCGCTCGTGCGCAAGCGCATTCACGACGGCGCTCTGGAAGGCGTTCGCTCGCTCGTACCGGACGGCACGTATACTTTTTTATGCTCCGACGCGGGCGCGGACGTGATCGCCCGCATCCGCGCGGCTGTCGACGTTTGCCATCACTGACGATTACATAAAATTCCATCATGTCGCTATGATTTCCCTTCTTGCGCGCGTCATACGGGGTGTGAACGCGATCACAAAGAGGTTTATTGACTGATGAACGAAACGGAATTCAACGACAGGACGCTTGCCATGGAAGCGCGCATGTACCGCGTCGCGCGGAGCATGCTTCGCGCCGACTGCGATTGCGCCGACGCCGTGCAGCAGGCGGTGTTTACGGCATGGCGGAAGCTCGACCGCGTCCGGGACGAGGAACGGTTCGAGGCGTGGCTGATGCGCGTCCTCGTCAATTGTTGCCGGGACATCCAGCGCGGCTACAAGCGCAGGCGCGGCGAGACGGCGCTGGAGGACGCAGGCGACCTGCGCGCCCCGTCGCCGCCCGATATCGCCCTGCGCGCGGCGCTCGACGCGCTGCCTGAAAAATTCAGGCTTCCCGTGCTCCTGCACCATATGGACGGATTGCCCGTCAAGGAAACGGCGCGCGCGCTGTCCATTCCCGCAACGACCGCGACGTGGCGCATCCACGAAGGCTTGATTCGTTTGCGCGAACTGCTCAAGGAGGATATGCAATGAAAGATATCCGCTGGGAAAGGGCGTTCCCGCCCGTGCCCGCGCAGGTTCACGCCGCGCTGGAAAAGGCTTTAAAGGAGAAAAACGAACCGATGATGAAGAAGCGTATGCGCCCCGCGATGGTCGCCGCGCTGGCGCTGGCGGCGCTGCTGTTGCTGGCAGGCATCGCCTACGCGGCGACGCAGTGGGGCATACTGGATTATCTGGTGGGCGGCGAGGAACACGCCTCCGTACAGCTCAAGGCGAGCGTGCAGCAGGTGCAAGCCACGCGCACGACGGACGACGTGCAAATCGACCTGACCGGCGCTGTCTACGACGGCGACAGGCTTTCGCTTTCCTTCCGCTTGGAAAACCTCGCGCCCGAAAAGCTGTGCATGGTCACGCTCGACGCCGTTACGCTGAACGGCGAGCCAGCGCCCTTCGCCTTCAACAGCGCGCGTGACGAATGGCTTCCGGCGGTGTTTGCCGTCGACGTACCGGGGGTTGCGCGCAATCCCAGAACGGGCGGCGTGCTTTCCATGCAGCTGCCCGCGCGGTATTCGGGCGTGGTTCGGGGCGAGGCGACGTTTGTCGTCGAACGTCCGGTGAGCGGCAAGCTCGCGGTCGTCGATCCCGTGCTCTGGTACGATTACGCGCGCGTGTTTGCCGACAGCCCCGATGTAGCGACCGATTACGAGGAGCGCAGGAACGCCATCCTCAAGAGCGACGCCGTGATGGCGGACGCGTTCGAATTAGAGCCGGCGTACTGGCTGCAAGCTGGTTATACCGTCGTAGACGCAGACGGCGGTTTCCTGCTGGAAGATTACCGATATAGCGACCTCGCGCCCGAGGAGTTTGGGCGAGTCAAGCCGGGGCTTGACGTTACCGAGCGCCCCGGACAAATGTACGAAACCGCGCGCGTCGTCGTCCCCTTTGAAATCGACGCCGACCTAGCGCTGAAAAACCGCGTGGAACTCACGCCCGCGCGGTTTGAGCTGCCCGATTGCACGGTGTATATCGACCAAGCGTTGCTTACGCCGCTGTCCACCATCATCCGCATGCGCGTCGAGCCAAACGGCATCTCGCCCGAAACGCTCGCCCAGCGGTACGCGCTTGTGCGGCTCTTGGACGAAACCGGACTGCCGGGAAAAACGGTCGATTACCATGACATGGAAGGCGAAACGTCCGGCAGCTTCGCGGACGAAGCGCTTTCCTGCTATGAAATCATCATCGAGGAGGCGGGGCTGGCGACGCTGCCCAAGGAACTCCGCTTCGAGCCGTACAGCCCGATGGACGGCGAAACGATCCCCGCCGAAACGCTTGCGGCGCGCAAGGCGTTCACCGATACGGTGCGCTTGCCGCTTCCTTGACGAACGCTGTCTATTCTTTCTTTGAAAACGCGTTGTACGCCGTGAGCACGGCGGCGAACAGCACGCCCGCGACCGGCCAGACGATCCAGCTTGTTTTCCAGTCGTCGGTGGCGAGGCTATAACCGATATACCCCGCCGAGACGGCGAGCCAGTAGATGATGCTGATGGCTTCCCTGCCGCGCTGCGTCCGCTTGAGCGCCTTGGTGTAGTCGCCCTCCTGCAGGAGCTTGTCAAAGCTCGCCTGCCGGATGCCCGCGAGAATCAACAGCGTCACGCCCGCCGCTGCGAGCGCCAGCATGCCCGAGAGCGCCGCCGTCAGCGCGAACGTGTCCTCCGTGAGCATGGCGCACACAAACAGCGGCACGACCGCGAGCACGCACAGGCAAACGCCGAGGATGTTGGCGCGCACATAGCGCTCGTGGTACTGCTTTTTGCGCTCGCGCGCCATGCCCGTCACGCCGTATTCGGTGTCGATTTGCTCTTTGTCGAGGTACTCAAAGCGCCCGGTCTTCATGCCGCAGGAGATAAACAGCGCGACGGCGGACGCGGCGAGCAAAAACAGCGCGACCATGCCGATGCCGCCCGCCGCCGTCTCGGTCAGCCCAAAGCGCCCCGTATCCAGCGCGCCGCCCAGCAGCAGCAGGCAGACGGGGGAGAGGATACACAGGCAGACGGCAAGCGCGATACGCGGCGCGGTCTGCTCTTTGACGGCGAGAAATTCGTTCGCTTCCTGCATCGTCACGCGCCGCGCGCCGCCGTCATCGTCGGCGCTTTCCTGTATATACTCCTCGTCGTCCAGTTCATCCTTGACAAGGTAATCGGTGCTCACGCCGAACAGCTTGCTCATTTGCAGGATTTTGTCCAGCTCGGGGACGGACTGTGCGCCCTCCCACTTGGAAACCGACTGCCGCGAGACCGACAGCTTCTCCGCCAGTTCTTCCTGCGACCAGCCGTTCTTTTTGCGCATCCTGATGATCTTATCCGCCAATATCATGATTGCCCCTCCGAAACCATAGTGCGAAGCGCTTGCCTCGCCTGCCTGTATACTAGCGTTTTTCGCGGTTGCGCGAAAGAAACCGGGCTTGGCATGTTGACAACCGACGGTTGCAACGCGGGTTTTCGCGCCTATTATAGCACAACGCGCCCGGTTTGAGTATGCCGCATGTGCTGCTCGACAGGTGTTGACAAAACGACACATGTCGATTATAATCTACTCATGAACGCTCGAAAACGGAGGGTATTGCCATGAAGACCGACGCGCGTATCCGCTACACCAAGCGCGTGCTTCGCGAGGCGCTGCTGGAATTGATGCACAAGAAATCCATCAAGGAGATCACCGTGACCGAGGTGTGCGATCTGGCGGAGCTTAACCGCGCCACGTTTTACCGCCATTACCGCGACTGCTACGACCTGCTTTCGCAAATCGAAAACGAGCTGCTCGCCGATTACGAGCGCTCGCTTCGCTATATTCGCGCCTTTGACGTTGCCGATCTGGTCGCCGCCATTTTCGACATGATTGAAAAGAACATCGATTTGTGCCAGCTTCTGATTTTCGAACGGTTGGACGACACTGTCATCAAGAAAATGATTGCCGTGGCGCACGACGGCAGCATCAAGAACTGGCGCGCGCAGCTGCCCGAGGCGACGGACGACGAGCTTGAATTGCTGTTCATCTGCCTTGCCAACGGGCTGGCGCGCGTCATCATCGAGGGCTACCCGCGGTACGACCGCGCGACGCTGACCGCCTTTGTCAATACCATGGTCAAGGGCTGCGCCTCTGCGTTCAGCCGTTCCCCGGCCAGAACAAATCCTGCCTGATATACCCCGACGTGCCGTCCGTTTTGAACAGAATGTGATACCATTCCTCGCCGACCGCGCCGATGATGTCGAAATCATACCAGCCGTACTGCGCGCCGTTACCGACGACTTTCGCGTCCGCGCTGGGCGACGCGTAGATCGGCGCGCCCCCTTCGGGCAGCACTTCCAGCAATATCAATTCCGGGAACGCGCTCTTCACGCGGTCCATCGCCTCGTCAAAGGCGAGGAACTTCGTCATCATCCAGCCCTCGATACCGCCGACTTGCACCCGCGTCCATTCGCCGCGCGTTTCGAGCGTGTCCACCGGCGTGCCCGAGTAATACTTGCCGAGCGATTCGCCGTCCGGGCTGGGCTGCGCGCGGAGGTTCAGGCGGCGTGCCGGGTCGTCGCTGACGACGAGCGCCATGCCCGTGCGGTCGAGCAGGGCGACGGCTTCTTCGCAGGTGCGCGGCAGCTTGCCAAAATCGAGCGTGGCAATGTCGCCGACGAGCAGGCGGCCGTAGTGTTTCTCATCCATGTCGTCCGTGAGGGAATATTTCTGGATGCTGAACCAGTCCTTCGCCGTAATATTGGAAATGACGTACCGCCCGCCGCCGTCCGGCGCGAAGGCATAGGAAAGCCAGTCGTCGCCCTCGCTCCATTCCACAGAGAAGCCTTCGTCATAAATATAGACGTACGCGCCGTCCGGCAGCGCGGCGCTTTGCGTGGTTTGCCATGCGCCGGCTTCATACCGGCAGATATACAGGCGCTCAACGCCGCTTGCGTCTACAGCCTGCATCAAAAGCGCGTCCCGCGTGACGCGCCCGCGCCTGACCGCGCAGCCGTCCGGCAGTAGGTGCGCCGCATATTTGGCAATGCGTTCGTCGTCGCAGCGCGTCGGGAAATCGTCGATGTCGAACGTCGACAGCCGACGCGCGCCCGACAGCCACGCCGCCGGCGCGGGCGAGAAGACGCCCTGCCGAAGCACGTTATCGTTCTCGTCTTCATACGAATCGCCGATGCGCAGCAGATCGCCGTCCAGCCGGAAAAAAGCTTTGTTGTATTCCGATGCTTCGGCGGTCAGCATGACCGCGCCCCAGCGACCCGCCGCGTCTTTTTGCGCATGATAGGTCAGCGTGCGGGCGTTTTTCGTATTCTGATAGGTGTAAAACAGCGACGCGCCGTCCGTGTCGATGTACAGTTTGGGCACGGCGTCGCCCTGATACACGGCGTCGCCGCTCGCCAGCGTGAAGCGGTACGCCGCGTCCTCCGCACGCTTTTCAACGATGCACAGGGCGTTGCTCTCGTAATACTTCATCACGAACGCGAATTGCCCCTGCGTTTCGTCGCCCGCGCCGCACTGCGAGGCAATCGACCAGTCTTGATAGCGCGTATCGAGCAAATCCAGCACGCCGCTTGGCAGCGCGTCCCCCTCGGCGGACGCGCAGCACAGCGCGAGCGCTGTCAGCAGCAGGCAGATAAGCAGTTTTTTCATGGCAAATCCTTCCTTTCGAGCGGTCTCAACCAATATAACACGAAAGGCGCGCGTTTTGTTGCATCCGCGTGAAACTTTCGGAATGCTTCCCGCGTTTTGTTGAGATACTATGCAAAAAGCAAGGAGTGAGGTGTTTCCATGAATCCTTTCGAGCAAAACCCCATCAAGCTGGACGCGTGCCTGATGGACTGGAACGGCATCTATCCCGCGCCGTATGACAAAAACACCGTCGACCCGTACACGCGCCTGCGCGTCATCCTCATGAACGGCACGGAGTTTGAGGCGACGTGGTTCTCCCATCAATTCTCGCGCCACGAGCGCGACAACGACCTCCGGCGCGAGCTGGCGCTGATGCGCCGCAGCGAGCAGCAGCAGCAAAAGCTCATCAGTCTGCTCAAGCCGCTGGATGAATCGGTGCTCGAGCACACCATCGGCTACGAGCAGCTTGCGGTCGATTTGACGGCGGGGCTGGCGCGGCGCGAGCCGGACGAGCACGTCAAGCACGCGCTGGATTTCGCGCTGCTGGAGGACTTTGACCACCTGTACCGCTACGCCAACCTGCTTTGCATGGACAACGGCGTGAAGGCGGAAACGCTGGTCGGGCGATATACCGAGATCATGCCCGGCCGCCCGACGATTTCGGAGCACCGGTATCCGTTCGAGTCCATCAAGCCGTGTATCGACGCAAAGACCGCCGCCATGGAGACCAAGCTCTGCGTCGGCATCATCACGGCGGCGGAGCAGCAGACGATGAGCTACTACATGAACGTCTGCGGCGCGTATCCCAACGACCGCGGGCGCAGGCTGTATCAGGAAATCGGCATGATCGAGGAACAGCACGTTTCGCAGTACGGAAGCCTGATGGACACCTCGGAAACGTGGCTGGAATGCCTGCTCATGCACCAGTTCACCGAGTGCTACCTGTATTGGTCGTGCATGGAGACCGAAACCTGCCAGAAAATCAAGAACGTCTGGGCGCGGCTGTTCGAGCAGGAGGTATCGCACCTGCACGTCGCCGCGCAGCTTCTGTCCCAGTGCGAGGGCAAGGAATTCCAGCAGGTCGTCGGCAAGGGCGATTTCCCCGCGCCGCTGAAGCTGGAAAGCAACATCGACTATGTACGCGGCGTGCTCGCGTCCACGGTCAACCTCACCGCCATCCGCGAAAACTACTGCGATGTGGACAAGCTCAAGAAGGACGTGGATTTCTTCCATTATCAGCGGCGCGTCAACAGCGATGTCGCGTCTGTCCCGAGTCACTTCACGATCACCGACAGCATCGCGCGGTTCTCGCAGGATTACCGGTTTGAAACGTCGCCCAACCCCATCGCCGCGCTGTGCGACAGGAAGGTCGATAACACGACGGTCGGGCGCGGAGATCTGTAACCGCGTATTTTGTCGGGCGAGGCATGGAAGCCTCGCCTTTTTTGTGCTATACTCCGTGCGGGGAGGGATGCACATGGCTTCCGAAACGACCCGCGCGGGGTTCGCCGCGCGCGATATCACCCCGGATTTCGATACCGAATTGATTGGCTGCCAGCGGGAAGACCCCGTGGCGCGCGGCGTGGAAAGCGCGCTGCTGGCACAGGCGCTCGTGCTGGAAAACGGGGGATGCCGCTGCTGCCTGACGACCGTCGACAGCCTCGGACTGACGGTCGCGCTCGCAAACGACCTGCGCGCGCGTATCGCGGAAGCAATCGGCACGACGGCGGCGCGCGTCATGCTGAACTTTTCGCACACGCATTCCGCGCCCGCGCCGCTGTCGGACATCGGCGGCGAGCGTTACCGGGAACTGCTGTTTACGCGCGCAGCCTTATGCGCGAAAGAAGCGCTGAACAACGCGCGTCCTGTGCAGGCGGCGTGGGCGCTGGGGACGTGCGATATCGCCGACAACCGCCGCGACGGCTGCGCGATCGTGGACGACAGGCTGGCGGCGCTGCGCTTTTCCGATGCGGATACGGGCGCGCCGATTGCGACGGTCTTGCGCGTCTGCGCGCACGCCAATGTGCTGATGGCGCAAAACAACGCCGTTTCCAGCGACTGGCTCGGGCGCGCGCGCGACGGGCTGGCGGAGCGCTATCATAGCCCCGTCATGCTGCTGCAGGGCGCGTCGGGCAACCTCAAGCCCAAGGGCGTGGACAAGATTCTCGGCGGCTCGACCGCCGACGCGGACAGGGTCGCCGCCTCGCTGGTCGCGTCCGCGTCCCGTCTGCGCTTTTCGCCGCGCGATATCACGCGCCTTGGCATGCTGGAAAAGCCCGTGACGCTGTATGCCGACGTGCCTTCCGAAGCGCTGGCGTACAAAATCGCCGCCGAGGCGCGCGCGGCGTTCGGCACGCCGGGCGACGCTTGGCTCGCGGCGTGTGAACGCCTGCGCGAAAGCGGCGTTCGGGAGCAGACGCTTCCGTCTTCTATGCAGTTTTTACGCGTGAACGAGGGCTGCTTTTGCGGCGTGCCGGACGAAATCTTTTGCGAGCTTGCGCTGGAAGCGTCGAAAAAGGCGGGCGCGCCGCTTTTGCTGCTGTCCGGCTATACCAACGGCTGCACGGGCTATCTGCCGACCGCCGAAGAATGGGACAAGGGCGGTTTTGAAACGCTGTATAGCTACCTTTCGTTCTACGCCTTCCACGGTCATGTCATGCCGTTTCGCCGCGATACGGCGGGGCGGCTGGTCGCGCTTGCGTGCGAGGGGTTCAAGGAGATAATGTGGGAAGGGAGTAGGGAATAGGGAGTAGGGAATAGGGATTAAGAGAACGAAAAAACGACGGAGGCGAATCGTTCTTCCTCCGTCGCAGCCCCTAATCCCTAGTGCCCAATCCCTATTCCCTCTCCGTCCCCCGTATCACGCTTCCAACTGCTCGAACTGCCTGCACAGCGTATACTTGGAAATGGCGCTGCGCAGCGCGGCGGGGCAGCAAAAGCTCAAGATGTCGGCGATGTACGGCGGCATCACGCGGTCGTACTTGACTTCCAGTATGGTCGCGTCGTTGCGAAGCGGCGGCACGGTGGGCAGCGTCTTGTCAAACAGGTCGCTGGAGAGCAGCCCCGAACGAAGCTGCTTGTCAAACGTGATGCGCACTTCCTCGGCGGGGTGGACGTACGCCTCGCGCACATAATCGACGATGACGGCGGGATGCAAAAGGTTCACGCGCATCTCGCGGTATACGTCGGACAAAAGCCCCGAGCCGGAGCGCTCCAGCCCCGAAGCGTCCGCCGCGATCAACTGCTCGCACAAATCGCGCGAGATGCCGACCGAGCGCTTGGAGATGAGGTTGCCGACCTTGGTCTTGCATTCCATGCGAATGACCTTGTCGGTCAGGTTGTAGATGCGGATGCGGTATTTTTCGCGGTCGCGCACGCCGTTGATTTTGTCGTACAGCGCCGCGTCGAACGCCGTGTCAAAATACAGCGAGCGAATGTGGTACTCGTTGTTTTCGTCGCCGTTCTCGTCGCCATGCAGCACGCCGCGCAGCGTGCGCGAAAGCGCCTGATACTCGATCGGCGAGATGAAGAATTTCAGTTCATGCCGCAGGGGAATCGCCATGCGTGCCTCCGTCCTCATATCGAATCGCGGTCAGCGATTCGCAGAAACTTGCGGGATGCGTCGAAGGGCGTAGCGCCTTCGACTTTGTTCCGCAGGGGCGGGTTTGCCGCCCCGTGGAGCAGGCGTTAGCCTGCCTCCTTACGCGGTCTGCCGCCCGGGGGATCGCGTCATTTTCCGCAGAAACTGGCGTGATTCCTAGGCAGACCGTGCAGCCGCTCAAAAGCGCGTCGCCCGCGCTTTAGAGCGATTAGTTTCCAACTTCTGCTTGGCAGGCAACCAATGTCGCGTCGTGCACGCCTTCCACGTCCAGCATGTGCCCGACCAAATCGGTGCGCGCGTCGAGCCGCACCTCGACGGTCATCTCCGCGCCCGCGCGCGTGACGGTCTTGGAGCGCATCTTATACAGCCGCGCGCTGTGGCGAAGCTCGTGCTCGATGTCGGGCTCGGCGTATTCGTCGTAGTGCAGCACCAGCAGGTAGCTGTTGGGGTTCTTGAAGCGCACATACGAGAGGACGAGCATGATCGCGGAGATGCACAGCACCACGACCAGCGCGATGACGTACTGCCCCGCGCCCAGAAGGATGCCCATTGTGATCGCCCAGAACATGTAGGCGGTGTCCAGCGGGTCTTTGACCGCCGTGCGGAAGCGCACGATGGACAGCGCGCCGACCATGCCCATCGACAGCGCGACGTTCGAGCCGATCGCCATGACGACGGGCGCGGTCACGAGCGTGAGCAGGATGAGCGTCAGCGTGAACGTCGGGTTGTAGAGCACGCCCCGGAACGTCTTTTTGTACACCAGCGATATCACCACGCCGATGAGCAGCCCGGCGAGCAGTACGCCCAGTACATTCACGGGCGTGAAGTTGGACAATTGATCTGCCCACCAGTCGCTGGAGGCGATATCGGTCTTGGTCAGGTTGGTCAGCAGGGCGAGCGTTGGCATGGTCGTTCCTCCTCGTTGTTGTAGAATGTGCGTTATTCGATCCCGAAGTACTTCTTGTCGTTCTTGTCCAAGTCCGCGCCGGGAAGGAATTCGGGCATGGGACCGATGTATTGCAGCATCTGCGCGTCGCTGAGCGAGAACCACTCCTGCAGCTGCTTGTAGACGTACTGCGGACGGCGCATAACGACGTTGCGCAGGCGGTTGACGCGCGTGTTCCAGTAGCGCAGGCAGCCGTCCACCGTCTGCGGCTGCTCGGAAGAGATGCTCTTGAGGTTGTATTCCGCCCAGCGCTCGAAGTGCATCTGCATTTCTGGCTCGAGCAGCTTGTAGCACTCGTCGATCTGCGCGAGCATGGCTTCGGCGGTGAGCTGGCGGTAGATCTCGCCGTAGCGCGTCAGGAAGCGGTCGAGCATCACGTCGTTTTCCAACAGCTTGCGAATCAGCGTGTTGTCGATATCGTCGTTCGCGCCCGCGCCCTTGGGGTTGAGCTGGTCTTTGATGCCGTTGTTGCTCGCCATGAACAGACCGTAGTCCATGTCGAACATGATCCACTTCCACTTGCCGCCGGGAACTTTGTAGTAGCGCACGTTGCCCGAGTCGGTGTTGGCGAAGAAGGATTCGAGGATGACATAATCAAAATAGTTGTCCACGTCGATGTTGTCAAGCATATATTGCAGGTCTTCGGGCTTGTTCTTCACGTCCAGCGTCTTGACCTTGGCGAGCATGGCGCGGTATTCGGCGTTCGAGCCGTAATACACGACGGAATTGCCCTCCAAAATGGTGATGTCGTCCGCCAGTTCGAGGTCGTACCCCTCGTGCGAGGCGACGAACCAGCGGCTGACGCGCTCGCGCATGTTGTAGTGCCCCCAGTAGCCGCCGTTGAGGTAGACGACGACCGGGTTCCACGCCTGATGGATGACCGTGGTGTCGAGCTTGTCCACCAAGCGCGACTGCACGCCGTCCACCATGCGCGTCCACACGCAGTCGTTCCCCGACATGCGCAGCACGAAGGAACGGTACTGCTCAAAGGGTCGGTCTTCAAAGAGCGCGGCGTTGAAATATTTCTCGCCGAGGTACGCCTTGGCGGACACCTTGAAGGACTTTTGCGGCATGTCGAGGCTGAACTGACCGATCAGCCCGAACTCCACGCCCTGCGAGAACATCACCGTGCCGTCCTCCAGGAACATTTCGGAATACCCCGGCCGCATGATCTTGCCCCAGAGCCGATAGACCGGCGTGGGGTTCTTGAACACGATCTTTTCGTAATCCAGCAGGTTGATGCCGCGCCCGGTGGCGTACATGCCGGTGTCCTCGTTCCAGAGCTCGTCCGGGTCGGTCACGAGCGTTACGACGGGCATGGAATGGTACGTGCCCATGACGTAGGTCGCGGTCGTGACGGTCGAGGGCTGTAAGCCCTGCGTGAACGCGCGCGCGCGCAGCACCGTCGTGCGCTGGATCGTCAGCGGCTGCGAATAGACCTCGCTGTTTTCGAGCGTCGGGATCGCGCCGTCGAGCGTGTATCGGATCTCGGAAAACGGCTGCGCCGCCATCGATACGGTGATCGCTTCTTTGTATAGCCCGCCTTGGAGCGAAAGCTCGGGCGCGGTCACGTAGCCGTAAAAGCCCGTGCCGTTGACCGCCCCCGGCGTTGCCACGTCATAATAAAAAAAGCCGTCCTGGCCCAGCGTCCGTCCGTAGGATATGTTCGCCGGGATCTCGGGCAGCACCAGCCTGTCCAGCACGCGCCCCGTGGCGTCCGACAGCGTGACCGTCTCGCCGCCCGCCCTTGCCAGCCCGAAGCTGGCGTGCAGACTGCCCGCGTCCGTGCCCGTCGCGGCGCTCTTGTCCAGCAGCACGATTTTGTATTCGCCCGGCCAGATGCTCGTGCCCTGCGGGAAGCGCCACTTGCGCGGCCACGAAACGTTGTCCGATAAGCCCCAGAGCGACATGTCCACGATGTCCGTACCGGCGTTGTACAGCTCCACCCAGTCGCAGAAGTCCGCGCCCGCGAGCGCCTGCACCGACACGTTGGAGGACATGACCTCGGAGATGTATACGCTGGTGCCGTTGATGGCGCGCAGGTACGCGTCCGCCTTCGCCATGCCGCGCTCGTCGTTTTCCTCGCCCGGCGTGGCGACGGTGAACACCGCAAACTCGCCCGTCTTGGGGTCGCGCCCGTAGCTCTGGTCCGCCGGGAGCGTCGTATAGCTCACGCGGTCGAGCAGCTGCCCGTAGCGCGTGGACAGCGACACCGTTTCGCCCTCCGCACCCAAGGAAAAGTTGCTGTGCGGAATGCCGCGGCTGTCGGGCGGCAGGTTCTTGCCCGAGCAGAAGACGAGGTAGAACCCGCCCGGCTGAATGACCGCGCCCTCGGGCAGCAGCCATTTGAGGAGCTTGTCCTCGTTGTCCGACAGCGCGTAATCGCCTAGGTCGATGGGCTTCGTACCGACGTTTTTGAGCTCGATCCAGTCGGAAAGCTCGTCGTCCTCGTCGCGCAGCCCCGAACGCGGCGCCGCCATGACTTCGTTGATGATGAGGTCGCCCGTCTCCACGACGTAGTTTTGCATGTACTGGACGTGCCCCTCGTCGGTGTTGGCAAAGCCCGGGCTGTACTGCTCGGATTTGGCGAAAGCGCCGTCCTCCATGAGCATGTAGGATTCGTTGGCATTGAGCGTGGGCATCGTCACCGAATGCAGGATGTACCCCGAGGTGTCAAACAGGTAGATGGATTCGCCGATGGAGGACAGCCCGAACTTGGCGTGGAAGGGCTTGCCCGCGTCGTTTTGGTTGGTCTTGTCGCAATAGACGATGACGCGCGCGCCGGGTTCCAGCGTATAGTTCGGGAAAATGAACATCGCCCGGTCGGGTCTGTCGGACAAGGTGATGTCCTTGAGGTTCATGGCGTTTTCAGTGGTGTTCCACAGCTCGACCCAGTCGTTAAAATTGCCCTTTTCGTCGGGCAGCGCCGAGGAATTATCGGTCATGACCTCGCTGATGACGAGCCCTGCGTGCATGGACTGCATGCCCGTGCCGTCGCCCGTTACGTTGAGCGCCCTGTTGACCGGGGATTTGGGCAGCAGGATAGCAAGCAACGCGAGCGCCAGCACGCAGACGATCAGCATGGGTAGCTTTTTGTCCTTGCGGCGCTTGCGGGAGGAACGTCTTGGCTGCGGGTTCGTCTGCATGCTGTGCTCCTTCGTGGGTTATCGTTGAGAGTATAGCACATTTCCGCGTATGTTTCTACATGTTTTTTGCGTTTTACAGATATGTTACAGATATTGGCTTGCGCCGCACCAATCGCGCGGCATTTGTCCCGGGACAGTAAAAACCCGCGAAGCGTTGATTTCTCTCGCTTCGCGGGTCTTCTCTTGGCGCGCCCCGCGGGATTCGAACCCACGACCTTTTGATTCGTAGTCAAACACTCTATCCAGCTGAGCTAGGGGCGCATTGCTGTTTTTGACAGCTTGCATAGTATAGCGCATTCCCTTGAAAAATGCAAGCGGAAATCGCGCGGAAATTCCAAAAATCTTTTGAAAACTTTGCGCGCGGCGCGCGTCGCCGCTTTCAAGCCGAAAATGGGGCGGCAAAATCCGCCAAATGCGGCAATTATTACAGAAAAATGAAGCTATTGCCTTGACATTGTTATCCTTCTGTCATAAAATAAGCATGGATACGATTGATGTATACAATGGAGGTTTCTCTATGAGAGCATACGCCGCCGGAAGAAGAGCAGCCGCCCTGCTGCTCGCCATCATCATGCTGGCGCTCGCGCCGGGCATGGCGGTGGGGGAGGATTATCCCTGCATATTGTTTACGACCGGCGCGGCGCAGCTCGTGAAAGCGCCGTCCGCGTCTGCGCAGGTCGCCGTCGCCATTCGGGCGCAGGAGGCGGTCTATGTCACGGGCGAGACGGGCGATTACTACATCGCTTCTTATGAAGGATACTCGGGGTACGTGCTCAAATCGCGCTTTGCGGGCGATCAGCCCGTCGCCCTGACGGGCTATGTCCGCCTGACCAACGGCGATTCGGGCGCGCAGGTGCGCGCGCTGCAGCAGGCGCTCGAGGAATTGCAGTATGACGCGGGCGGCGTGGACGGGCGCTTCGGCGTTGGCACGCAGTCCGCCGTCGCCGCTTTCCAGCGCAAGAACAGCCTTACCGCCACGGGCGTTGCGGACGAGGCGCTGCAGCAATTATTGTATGAAGGCAAGCCCTACAACGCCAAGGGCGTGAAGACGAGCGTCAAGACGCTGCCGCCCATCGACGGCTGGGAGATCCGCGAGGGCGCGCGCGGCGACGGCGTTTCCAAGCTTCAGACGGCGCTCAAGGACAAGGGCTATTATAATGGAAAGATCGACGGCGTGTGCGGCGACGGCACGGTTGCCGCCATCAAGGCGTTCCAGCGCGCCAATAAGCTCACGGTAGACGGCGTTGCGGGCGCGGACACGCAAAACGCGCTGTACGGCGCGCAGGCGCAGCAGCCGACCGTCGCGCCCGTCGCGACGAGCACGCCCGCCCCTGCCGCGGCGTATCCCTTCACCGCCGTGACGAAGGTCGCGGTCAACCTGCGCGCCAAGGCGAGCAGCTCGTCCGCGCGGCGCTTGACCGTGCCCAAGGGCGCGAGCGTGACCGTCACGGGCATCGAGGGCGATTTTGTCAAGGCGACATACAAGAAATCCTCGGGGTATCTGTTCGCGAGCTATGTGGACATCCCCGCGCAGTACCTCGGCGTATCCGATGAAGGCGCGGCGCAGTCGGGCTATCAGCAGCTTTCCAGCGGCATGACGGGCGCGTATGTGACGGCGCTGCAGCAGGCGCTGGATGAGCTAGGCTTCTATACCGGCGCGCTCGACGGTAAGTTTGGCCCCGGCACGCTCTCCGCCGTCAAGGCGGCGCAAAAGAAAAACGGCTATTCGCAGACGGGCATCGCCACGCCCGCGTTCCAGCAGCTGCTCTTTGAGGGCACGCCGAAGAACACGCGCGGCATCAAGACCGACGTGAAGGTTTTGCCGCCGGTCGATTACGTCGCGACCATGCGCCCGGGCGATAAGGGCGAGCCGGTATCCACGCTGCAGCAAAGGCTGTTGACCGCCGGGCAATACCTTGTGACGGTAACGGGCGTGTATGACACCGTGACGACCGCCGCCGTGCGCGCGTTCCAGGCGCAGCGCGGGCTGAAGACCGACGGCATCGCCGGGGCGGAAACGCAGGCGGCGCTGCTTGCCGCGCTGCCGACCGCCACGCCCGTCGTCGTCGTCGTTACGCCGACGCCCACGCCCATCACGGCGGAGAACGTCATCGTCATCCACGACGGCACGCGCGGGCTCGCCGTCAAGCGGCTGCAGGAAAGGCTCGTGGCGCTCAGCTATTACGATATCACGCCCGACGGCATTTACGACTCCAACGACATCGCCGCCGTGCGCGAGTTCCAGCGCAAAAATGCGCTCAAGGCGGACGGCATCGCGGGGCTGGAAACGCAGCTCGCGCTCTATGCTGATACCGCGGTGTCCGCCATCGCCCCGGCGATCACGCCCACGCCCGTCGTCAGCCCAACGCCCATTCCCGACGTACACACGCTGCTCAAGGTCGGCTCTTCCGGGCAGTTGGTCGCCGCCATGCAGGCACGGCTGATGACGCTGGGCTACGCGCTCGACAGCGCGGACGGCGTGTTCGGCACCAAGACCGCCAAGGCGGTCGCCAGCTTCCAGACGGTCAACGAGCTGAAAGCGGACGGGCTGGCGGGCGAGAAAACGCTGACGCTGCTGTATTCCAAGTCCGCTAAGGCGGCGACGCTGTCGGGCGCTTCCGAGGAGGATACAGACCTCCCGGTCGTCACGCTCAAGGTCGGCGCTACGGGCGAGGCGGTCCGGTCGATGCAGTCGCGCCTGATCACGCTGGGTTACCTCTCGGGCGGCGCGGACGGCGTGTTCGGTCCCGCGACGTATCTGGCGGTCAAAGCGTTCCAGACCAAAAACAGCCTGACGGCGGACGGCATCGCCGGGAAAGCCACGCAAAAGGCGCTGGCATCCTCGAGCGCCAAGCCCGCCACGACCTCCGGCGCGACAGTGCCTTCGCAGCCGTCCGCGCCGACCACCAACCTCACCTTTACCGCGCCCAACGCCTCCGAGGTGCGCTTTGCCAACTGGTACACCGAGATCCGCTCGCTGGCGCGCTCCATGCCCTACGCCGTGGTGTATGACTATAACTCCGGCAGACACTGGAACGTGCACATGTTCAGCCTTGGCAAGCATGCCGATGCGGAGCCCGTCACGGCGGCGGATACCGCCGAAATGAACGCCGCGTTCGGCGCAGCGTCGTGGACGCCGCGTCCGGTCTGGATCATCCTCTCCGACGGCCGCGTGTACATGGCGTCCACGCATAACTATCCGCACGACGTCAACCACACGACGACCAACAACTTCAACGGGCATCTGTGCATCCACTTCCCGCGCGACATGGAAGACGCGCAGGCGACGGGTCCCTATGCCACCAAGCATCAGGTCGCCATCCTCGCGGGCTGGGAAGCGACGCAAGCCATGATCCAATGATGTGTCGCTCGAAAGCGCGGGAGACGCGCTTTCGAGCGGTTGCACGGTTTGCCTAGAAATCACGCCATTCTTTGCGAAGAATGGCGTGATTTCCCGGGCGGCAAACCGCGTAAGGAATGTTTCGCAAGCGAAACGCCCCGCCCGACCGGCATAGCCGGTCGATACGAATACAGTCGAAGGCGCTAGCGCCCTTCGACGCATCCCGCCAGATTTGTTTATGATATCTTGATTGGGAGGGGTTTTCTTGCCCGACAATTTCATCGTCCGGGAATGGAGCGTGCTGGAGAAAGGGTTCAGCCCCGGTACCATGCGCTTTGCCGAGAGCCTGACCGCGACCGGCAACGGCTACATGGGCTTGCGCGGCAATTTCGAGGAGGATTACACGGGCGACACGCTGCGCGGCACGTACATCGGCGGCGTGTGGTTTCCCGACAGGACGCGCGTGGGCTGGTGGAAGAACGGCTATCCGCCGTACTTCGGCAAGGCGATCAACGCCATGAACTTCATCGGGCTGCACATCCGTGTGGACGGCGCGCTGCTGGACGCCGCGACGCTCCCGGTCGAGGATTTCACGCGCGAGCTGGACATGCAAAAGGGCGTGCTGATGCGCGAAATGACCTTCGTGCTGCCTAAGGGGCGCGCGCGCCTGCGCGTTGCGCGGTTTGTGTCGATGGCGAAAAAGGAGCTGCTCGTTTCGCGGCTGACGCTCGCGTGCGATTTCCCGGCGCAGGTCGAGATCGAGGCGTACCTCGACGGCAACGTTCGCAACGAGGACGCGAACCACGGCGAAACGTTCTGGGA
Organism: uncultured Oscillospiraceae bacterium; assembly: GCA_964512175.1. GTDB lineage: Bacteria > Bacillota > Clostridia > Christensenellales > Aristaeellaceae > CAZEIC01. The sequence continues at coordinate 25,161 of CAZEIC010000034.1, forward strand.
GACGGTCGCGCAATCGGCGGACGAGCGCTTCGCGCGCCTTGCCTCGCGCACGAAGGAGAACCCGTTCGGCACGCCGCGCTTCACGGTTGCCGCGGTGCAGCGCTGCGTCTGCGAGGGGCTTGCGTATGTCGGCGGCTCGGCGGAGGGCGGCGTGAGCGCGCAGCGGTATACGGGCGAGGTTTCGAGAACTGAAATATCGCTCTCGCGCGTCGTCGCCGTGACGACCGACCGCGACCACGAGCAGGCGGAACTGCTGCCGCTTGCCGAGCGCCTTGCGTCGGATAGCGGCGATTATGACGCGCTGCATGCCGCGCACGCCGCCGCGTGGGCGGACAAGTGGGCGACCGCCGACGTGCGCATACAGGGCGATGCCGCGGCGCAGCAGGGCATCCGCTTCAATCTGTTCCAGCTTCTGTGCACGTATACGGGCGAGGACGAGCGCCTGAACATCGGTCCGAAGGGGTTCACCGGCGAGAAATACGGCGGCGCGACCTATTGGGACACCGAGGCGTACTGCCTGCCGGTGTACATGGCGATTTGCGGGCAGAAGGTCGCCAAAC
>CAZEIC010000035.1:0-24701 GCA_964512175.1 uncultured Oscillospiraceae bacterium
CCGCCGTGCAGTGGCTGCCGCGCGCGTTCTCGGTGGAGAACCTGCGCGTGGCGGCGTCGGTCATGCAGCTTCCCGGGCCGCTGCTCAACTCCATCTGGTTTTCCGGCGCGATGGCGATCTGTCAGGTGATCGTGTCCTCGCTGACGGGGTACGCGCTGTCGCGGTTCGAGTTCAAGTTCAAGCGCTTCTGGTTCATGATGATCCTTCTGTGCTTCGTGCTGCCGCTGCCGGTGCTCATGGTGCCAAGGCTCATGATGTTCACGACCGTGCAGGAGGCGACGGGGCTCAAGCTCATCGGCACGCCGCTGCCGCAGCTTTTGATGGCGCTGCTGGGGCATGGCGTGTATTCCACCGTGCTCATCCTCATCTTCATGAACTTTTTCAACATGATCCCGCGCGTGCTCGACGAGGCGGCGATGATCGACGGCGCGAGCGCCGGGCAGGTGTTTTTCCATGTGGCGGTGCGCCTGTCGATGGCGACGGTGCTGGTGGTGTTCCTGTTCGCGTTCGTGTGGAACTGGAACGAAACCTACGTCACGGGCACGCTGGTTCGCTCGAGCATCCAGCTCCTTCCGGGCAAGCTCAACCAGTTCGACAGCCAGTTTGACAAGTCGGTCTCCGCCATGGGCGGCGGCTTCCGGCTCAACGAGGCGTATAAGATGGCGGCGACGCTGCTGTCCATCCTGCCCCTGATCGCGCTCTACGCCGTGGTGCAGAAGCGCTTCATTCAGGGCATCGAGAACGCCGGCATTACGGGAGAGTAAGCGATGAACACAAAATGCGGAAAGCACTGTATCGCCGCGATGGCGACCGTGTGCCTGCTCGCGGGGGCGCAGGGCGCGCGCGGCATGGAGATCGACATGAGCAAGCTGCGCGTGGGGTCGGAGGTGTCGGATGCGTTCGCCGAGCCGGACGCACCGCCGGATTATGACCGCGAAAGCCTTCAATACGAGCTGGTTTGGGCGGACGAGTTCGATGACGACGGCGCGCCCGACCCCGAAAAGTGGGGCTATGACATAGGCGGCGGCGGCTGGGGCAATAACGAGCTGCAATACTACACAGACGGCGCGAACGCGCGCGTGCAGGGCGGCGTATTGTCCATCGAGCTGCGAAAAGAGGACATGGAGACGCGCAAATATACCTCGGCGCGGCTCGTGACGCGCGGCAAGGGCGATTGGCTCTATGGCAAATTCGAGATCCGCGCGCGGCTGCCCAAGGGCTTGGGCACATGGCCCGCCATCTGGATGCTGCCGACCGACTGGGCGTATGGCAACTGGCCCGCGTCGGGCGAGATCGACATCATGGAGCACGTCGGGCTTGCGCAGGACGAGATTTCGGCGTCGGTGCACACGAAAGCCTTCAACCACGGCATCGGCACGCAGAAAACGGCGGCGCGCAGGCTGGCGGGCGTGAGCGAGGAATTCCACGTCTACGCGCTCGAATGGCTGCCCGACCGGCTGATCGTGACGGTCGACGGCGAGCCGCTGTTTACCTATGACCCGTCCCGGTACAAAGAGGACTACGGCTACGCGGAATGGCCCTTCAACAAGCGCATGCACCTGCTGCTCAACATCGCGTTCGGCGGCAACTGGGGCGGCATGCGCGGCGTGAACGACGCTTGTCTGCCGCAGACGATGGACGTCGATTACGTGCGCGTATATCAAAGCAAGGAGATCAGCCCATGAAACAGACATCTCGCTTTTCGCTGACGGACGGCGGCGTTCGCATCGCGGATTTCGACCAAGCGCCGCCCTTTACGAGCTTCCTGCCGGGGCTGTCCGGCGTGCAGGGCATCCCGGTCTGGGCGTATTACTGCAACCGCGGTCAGGCGCTGGAGAGCCTCGGCGTGCACCAGAAGGGCGACGCTATGATGGAGTTCCATCCCGCGAACGTCGCCTATGAGAAGGTCGCGCAGGAAGGCTTCCGCACGTTCATCCGCGTCTCGGGCGCGGTGCGCGAGCCGTTCAGCCCGTTGACGCGCCAGCAGCGCGTGATGACCGTCTCGCAAAACGCGCTCGTTATCGAGGAGGAAAACGCCGCGCTCGGGCTGCGCGTGCGCGTGGAATACGCAACGCTGCCCGACGCGCCGATCGGCGCGCTGATGCGCGGCGTGACGGTCACGAACGCGTCGAACGCGAATATTGCGCTGGAAATGCTCGACGGGCTGCCCAGAATCATCCCCTACGGGCTGTCGCTCGGCGCGTTCCAGTCTACCGGCAACCTGTTCAAGAGCTGGGCGGACGTGACGAACCTCGAGCGCCGCGCGCCCATGTACATCCTGCGCTCCTCGACCAACGACTCCGCCGAGGTCAGCGAGGTGTCGGGCGCGTTCTTCGCCTGCTGCGCGTCGGGCGGCGCGCTGCTGCCGATGGTGTATGACCCGCAGGCGGTCTTTGGCGAGGACACGTCGCTGGCGCTCCCGCGCGTGTTCGCGGAGGGCGGGCTGTCGGGCGTTTTGTCCCAAGCGCAGTGCGCGGTCAACCGCATCGCGTGCGGCTTCGCGGCGGTTTCCGCCACGCTCGCACCCGGCGAAAGCCTGCGTCTGGACGGGTATTTCGGCTATACGCCGAGCGCCGCGCTGCTGTGTGAGCAGCTTGCGGACTTTGCCTCCGCCGAGTACGCGGACGAAAAGCGCAGCCGCGCGCGGACGATCGCGCGCGACATGACGCGCGACGTGCGCGCAAAAACGGGCATGCCGCTGCTGGACGGCTATATCGAGCAGAGCTATCTGGACAATTTCCTGCGCGGCGGGTACGCCGTCTCGCTCGGCGGACAGGTGCTGCACCTGTATTCCCGCAAGCACGGCGACCCCGAGCGCGACTACAACTGGTTCACGCTGGCGGGCGAGCCTTACTCGCAGGGCAACGGCAATTTCCGCGACGTTTGCCAGAACCGGCGCGCGGACGTATCGCTGCATCCCTTCGTCGGCGACTGGAACGTGTACGCGTTTTTCTCGCTCGTGCAGGCGGACGGCGCGAACCCCCTCGAAATCCGCCCGACGACCTTCACGCCCCGCGACGCGAGCGCCGTGGACGCGCTGCTTACGAACGCTGCGGGTGAAAAGCGCGCGGCGCTCAAGCCCGTGCTCGCCGCGCCGTTCACCCCGGGCATGGTCGCCGCCGCCGTCGCCAAGGCGGGGCTCGCGCTCGCCATGCCGGAGGACGCGTTCATGGCGCGGCTGCTCTCCCTGTGCGAACCGCGCATCGAGGCGACGTTCGGCGAAGGGTACTGGAGCGACCATTTCGATTACCTGCTGGACCTGATCGAGGACTACCTGCGCGTGTATCCCGATAACAAGCGCGCGCTGCTCTACGACCGCCGCGATTACGCGTTTTTCGACAGCGGCGCGCACGTGCGCAGGCTCTCCGAGAGCGCGCAGATGACCGGCAAGGGCGTTCGCCTGTACGACGCGCTGGACACGTCGCGCGCAAAGCAGGGCGCGCACTGGCTCAAGGGCGCGGACGGCGAGACCGTGCGCGTCAACCTCGCGGGCAAGCTGCTGACGCTCGTGGTCACGAAGGCGGCGCAGCTTGACCCCGACGGGCTGGGCGTGAGCATGACGGGCGGGAAACCGGGCTGGAACGACGCCATGAACGGGCTGCCCGGGCTGTTTGGCAGCGGCATGCCCGAAACGCTGGAGCTTGACAGGCTGCTGGCGTTCCTGTTGAACGCGGAGGACGGCGAGGCGCTCGTGCCCGCCGAGCTGGCATCGCTCCTGCGCGCGCTGGAAACGGCGTATGCGCCGGATACGCCGCTTGCGCGCTGGCGCGCCGCGACGGAGGCGATGGAAGACTACCGCGAAGCCGTGCGCGGCGGCGTATCGGGCGAGGTGCTCGCGCTACACCTTTCGGATGTAACGCCCTGCCTGCGCCTGCTCAAATCGCGCGTCGAGGAGGGCATATCGCGCGCGCTGGGCATCGGTCAAGGCGTGATGCCGACGTACTTTGCCTACGACGTGACGGCGTATACGCCCGTGCTCGACGATTCCGGTGCGCCGCGCCTGTCGGCGCAGGGTAACCCGCTCGTTACGCCGACGGCGTTTCGCCGCGTCGCCGCGCCGCTGTTCCTCGAAGGTCCGGCGCGCTTCCTCGCCTCGCCCGCGGCGGACGCGGAAACGGCGGGCGCGATGGCGGCGCTTGTTCGGCAAAGCGGGCTGTACGACGAGAAGCTGCGCATGTACCTGACCTCCGAGCCGCTGGATGCCATGAGCATGGAGTTTGGGCGCGTGCGCGCGTTCACCCCGGGCTGGCTCGAGCGCGAGAGCGTGTTTGTGCACATGGAATACAAATACCTGCTCGGGCTGCTCAAGGCGGGGCTGCACGCCGAATTCTACGAAGCGGCGTTCGCCGCGCTCATCCCCTTCCTCGACCCCGACGTGTACGGGCGCAGCACGCTGGAAAACTGCTCGTTCATCGCCTCCTCGCGCAACCCCGACCCGCGCGTGCACGGGCGCGGCTTCGTATCGCGGCTGTCGGGCTCGACCGCCGAAACGCTCTCCATCTGGCAGCACATGACGCTGGGCGACGGCGGATATGAAACGCGAGACGGCAGCCTGCGCTTCCGCTTCGCGCCCGTCCTCGCGGGCAGGCTGTTTGACGAGAACGGCGAGCTGTCCTTCACGCTGCACAGCCGCTGCCAAGTCGTCTACCACAACCCTTCGCGCCGCGACACCTTCGGCGCGGGCGGCGTTTCGCCCGTGTTGACAAGTTATGATATGATAGAAGGGCGCATCGAGGTCGCCGGCGACGCCTTGCCGGACGGCGAGGCGCTCAGAAACGGCTTGATTTCGCGCGTCGACGTTACGCTCGCCTGAGCGCGAATACAGAGATTGGATTGCCGAGCAACATGGAAAAGAGAACCGCGGCCATCACCATCAAGGACGTTGCCACCGAGGCGGGCGTCGCCATATCCACGGTATCCAAGGTGCTCAACGGCGTGCCGACCGTGCGCCCCGACACGCGCGCGGCGGTGGAAAAGGCGATGGCGCGCCTCAATTATATCCCCAACCCCAACGCGCGCTCGCTCAAGGGCAGGCGCGCGGACGTGGCGGGGCTGTTCCTGTCGAGCATCCAGGGCGAGTTCTTTTCCTCGCTCGCGCAGGCGATCCACCTGCAATGCCGCATGGCGGGATACCAGCTCAATATCTTCGTCAGCAATGAAAACACCAGCGAGGAGATCGCCGGGATCATGCTGTCCTCGGGCGTTTCGGGCGCGATCGTGTTCAACGAGGCGCTGACCCCGGGCGACGCGCGCCGCATCCTCGGCGGCGGTCTGCCGATGGTGTTCATCGACCGCGAGGACAAGGACGTCGGGATGTCCAGCGTGGTCGTGGACAGCTACGCGGGCGTGACGCTCGCCATGCACTACCTGATTCGCCAGGGGCATCGCCGCATCGGCTATATGCACGGCTTACCGGGCTATGACGACGCGCGCCGCTATCAGGCGTATCTGGACGTGATGCGCGCAAACCAGCTTCCCGTGGACGAGCGCTGCGTGCTGCAAGGGTACTTCGAGGAAGCCGTCGCCTACGGCGAAGCGCGCAAGCTCTTCATGCGCGGCGCGCCGCTGCCGGAGGCGCTTTTCTGCGCCAACGACGAAATGGCGTGGGGCGCGATTCGCGCGCTGCGCGATTCGGGCGTGCGCGTGCCGGAGGAAGTCAGCGTCGTGGGCTTTGACGACGTGCCGCGCGCGTCGCACTTCATCCCCGCGCTCACGACGGTGCACAGCCCCGTGACCGAGCTTGGCAACCAATGCGCGCGCGAGCTGTTCCGCCTGATTGCCCAGCCGGACGCGAAAGGCTGCGTCACCAAAATCGAGCCGACCCTCGTCACGCGCGATTCCTGCGGCTTGCGGCTGGACTGACGCGCCGCCAACAGGCGATCCCCACCGCGCTTCCTGTCAGCGACAGACACGGGAGCGCGTTTTACGACCGATTTGAAGGAGGACTACACATGCCGACGCTCAAGAAAATCAGGGACGCGATGCAGAAAAACAAGATCGACGCGGAGATCATGGCGCAGATGGACTTTGACGCCGATTGCAACGACCCGCGCAATCTCTTTGCGGTCATCGACAAAATGGACGCGCTTTTGACGAAGGAGCAGCGCTATGCCATCATGGAAAAGCAGGGCTGCTGCAAGACCGGGCAGCGCGACAAGGACTGCAAGGCGTTCGCGCGCGAGCACGGCGACAAGCCGCTCGCGGAAAAGGTCGCGCTGCTTGCCACCGTGCCGTACATGATGGCGCCGCGCCTGAACGACGACGGCACGATCACGGTCGTCTTCGGCGGCTATCAAAACGGCGTGCACACCGGGAAAACCACCTGCTCCTGCGGCACTGTGAAGAAAATGCGTCAGCCCTTTTCCTTATCGCCGACGTACTGCGGCTGCTGCGCGGGACATTTCCTGTACCACTACCAGAACGCCCTGAACGTCAAGCTGCGGCTCAAGGAGATCCAATCGTCCCCGCTGAACACAAACGGCGAACAGCCCTGCTGCTTCGTCTTTGAAATCGTGGGCGAACACGCATAAAGCCGCTTTCGGCATCAAAACAGAAAGAGCTGCTTGCGCTCCTCGTCCCGCGCGTCGCGGCGATACTGCTGGGGGGAGCATCCGATCATCTCGGTGAACACGCGCGTGAAGTGCTGCCGGGAATGATACCCGGAGGTCACGGCGATATCGACGATGGGGTCGTCCGTGCACGCGAGCAGCAGCTTGCTTCGGTCGATCCGCGCCCGGTTGAGATAGGCGATCATGGACATGCCGTGCGCCTGCTTGAACACCCTTTGCAGGTACGAAGGCGACACCCCGATCTCCCGCGCGATTTCGGGAACGCGAACGTCCTCCTCGACGTTCTCGATCAAAAGCCGCGCCGCCCTGCGCGCGTAATGCAGCGCGACCGCGCCCGATTTCTCTTCATGGAGCGCCCGCGCGACAAGCAGCAGCATCTGCCCCATGCGCATGTCGCGCAGCGCTTTTTCTTCGCCCTCCATCTTCGCAAAGTCCGCGACGATCCCGGCAAGCGCGGCGTGCAGCGCGCCGTCGTAATCCGTCGCGCAGGCAAAGGGCGCGTCCGCGTCCGTCCATTCCCTGAACGCGCCGGAAACCGCGCGCAGCGCGCAAAGCGACAGCGCGGCGGAAGCATCCTGCCGCACGCTGAACTCGGTGTTGATCATATAGCTGCTCTCCCGCACCTCCAGCGCGTGCAGCACGCCCGCGTCCAGCCATATGAACGCGCCCGCGCCCAGCTTCTGCACATGGTCGCACACGACCGCGCCGGCTGCATCCTGCCGGAACACGCGCACCAGACATTTCCCTTTGAGCACATACATGATTTCCGAGCGCTGATGGCGGTGCGGCGTCATTGCGTAGTCCGTCCACGTCTTGGAATAACACGCCTCGACCGTCGGCCAGTACCCGCCCTGAAAAGCGGCGGCGTCTTTCATGCGCAATCTCTGCATCGCTTGCTCCCATCCGTTCCGCGCGGCGCGCAATCCATCTTCGTGTGGAACATATTCTACTACATTTGCGCGCGATAATCCAGAGAAGCGCCGACATTTCACGCATGCCCGGGCAGTGGCTATCGGACGACAGACGGCGCGCAGGGCGAACGACCGCCCTCTTTTTGTTGTCGGAGTTGAAATGCAGCGCCGCATCGGCTATAATGACAACGCGCGCGAAAGCCCGCGTTTTTATCAGGGAGGGATCGGCGATGACCGCGACGACGCAAGGAAAAAAAGCCCCCAACGTGCTCTATGTGTTTGCCGACCAATGGCGCAGGCAGGCGGCAGGGTTTATGGGGCAGGACGCGGTCATTACGCCGCACATGGACGCTTTCGCGGCGGAAAGCCTCGTCTTTGACAACGCGGTGACGGTCAACCCGCTTTGCTCGCCGCACCGCGCGAGCCTGATGACGGGCAAGTATTCCACCAGCCACGGCGTGTTCACCAACTGCAAGCCCGGTCTGCCGGTCGGCATGCGGGAGGAGGAAACCTGCTGGTCGGACGTGCTGAAAGCGCGCGGGTATCAGACGGCGTACATCGGCAAGTGGCATCTGGACGAGGCGGAGGTCAACCGCGACCCGTCCCCCGCGTCGGGCGCGTCCGGCTGGGACGCGTATACGCCGCCCGGACGCAAGCGGCACGGCTTTGAGGACTGGTATTCCTACGGCACGTTTGACGACCACCTGCATCCGCACTACTGGCGGGACACGCCCGCCATGCTCCGGCACGAGGGCTGGTCGCCCGCCCACGAAACGGACGAAAGCATTCGCTGGCTCAAGCGCCGCGACGCGGGCAAGCCCTTCGCGCTCGCGCTGTCGTGGAACCCGCCGCACAGCCCCTATGAACTCGTGCCGGAGGAATACCGCCGGCTGTACCGGGACGCAGCGTTCACGCCGCGCCCGAACGTGTCGCTGGCAAACGGCTGCCTGCACACCTACCTATCGCGCGAGATGCTGCCCTTCACGGAGCAGACCTACCGGCAAACGGCGCTGGACTACTTCGCGGCGATCTCCGGGCTGGACGCGCAGTTCGGCCGCCTGATCGCCTATCTGAAGGATGCGGGCGTCTATGACGACACCATCATCGTGTTGACGGCGGATCACGGCGATATGATGGGCTCGCACGGTCTGCTCGCCAAGCATGTCTGGTATGAGGAATCCGTCGGCGTTCCGTTCGTCATCCGCTATGGCGACCGTCTGCGCACGGGCGTGGAACACGCGGTGCTCAACACCCCGGACATCATGCCCACGCTGCTGGACTTGGCGGGCGCGCCCATACCCGGCAGCGTGGAGGGGCGCAGCTTCGCGGGCTGCATGGCAGGAAGCGAGCCGCCGCCCGCGCTGTGCGCGCTTTTACAGGGCATGCCCGGCTCGGTCAAAGACGTGACCGAATGCCGCGCGCGCGGCATCGACCCGCGGGCAATGGGCTGGCGCGCCCTGCGCACGGAGCGTTATGCCTATGTGGAGGAACGCGGCTTCACGCCGGGGCAGGCGACGCGAAGGCTGCTGTACGATCTGGCAAGCGACCCCTATCAGCAAGCCCCGCTTGCCCTGCCCAAACAGGGCGGCGGCGCGGTCGCGGAGGAATGCAAAGGGCGCATGGACGCGCTGATGACGCGCATCGGCGACCCATTCCGGGAATAAGGAGACACGAACGATGAGAACGGACTGGCATCAGGAAGCCCGATTTGGCATGTTTCTGCATTGGGGGCTGTATTCCGCGCTGGGGCTGGACGAATGGATCCGCAGCCAGAAACGGATGACACTCGAGGAATACGCGCCCTGCCTCGACAAATTCACAGCGGCGAGGTTCGACCCGGCAGCATGGGCGAAAACGGCGAAGGCGGCGGGCATGAAGTACATGGTGCTGACCGCCAAGCATCACGACGGGTTTTGCCTGTTCGACTCCAAGCTGACGGACTACAAGGCGACCAACAGCGCCGCGGGGCGCGATCTGGTGCGCGAGTTTGTGGACGCGGCGCGGGCGGAGGGGCTGAAAGTCGGGCTGTATTACTCGCTGCTGGACTGGCATCACCCGGACTATCCCAAGTACGCGGACAAATTCCACCCCATGCGCGGCGACGAAGCGTACCGCGACGAACAGACCGATTGGAGCCGCTACCTGCGCTACCTGCACGGGCAGGTCGAGGAGCTTGTGACAAATTACGGCAAGCTCGATATCCTGTGGTTCGACTTCTCGTATGACGACATGTGCGGCGAAAAGTGGGAGGCGACCAAGCTCATCGAGATGGTGCGCAGACATCAGCCCGACGTGCTCATCGACAACCGGCTGGAGGGCGGCGGCAGCAAGTACGGCAGCCTGATGAGCGAGCATCCCACGGCATACGCGGGCGATTTTGTGTGCCCCGAGCACCACATCCCCCAAAGCGGCATCCGCAAGCCCGACGGCACGCCCGTGCCGTGGGAGCTATGCACCACCTGCAACAACCACTGGTGCTACGTGCCGTCGGACACGGCGTATAAAACGCCGACCATGATCATCCACGCGCTGGTAGAGTGCGCGTCCAAGAACGGCAACATGATTTTGAACGTCGGTCCGAAGGCGGACGGCACGTTCCCCGAGGAAAGCGAGGCGCTGCTGCGGGCGGTCGGCGCGTGGATGCGCGTCAACGGCGAGAGCGTCTACGGCTGCGGCTACGCGGGTATCCCCAAGCCCGAATGGGGGCGCTACACGCGCAAGGGCGACGTGGTGTACGCCCATGTCATGGAAGCGCCCATCGGCCCGATCGGCTTGACGGGCATCGATACCGCCGATATCGCGTGCGTGTCCCGGCTGATGGACGGCGTGATACTACCGACGCAGTTCAGCTTCGCGGCAAACAATCAGGCGGGCACGCGGTACGTTTCCTTCGGCACGAACGCCAACCACACCTACCCCCTGCCGGACGCGATGGATACCGTGCTCAAAATCGAGCTGTCCCGATAAGCTGACGACGCGATAACGCGCCCCGAAGCGCGCGGAAGGCAAAGCGAACGATCCGGCAAGCCCGGACAGGGAGGACGATATGCGCTATCTGTTTGGCTTGGACTATTATCCCGAGCACTGGCAAAAGGAGCGTTGGGCGACCGACGCGAGCATGATGCGCGAGATGGGCATCGACATCGTGCGCATGGGCGAGTTTTCATGGGCGAAATGGGAGCCGCGCGAGGGAGAGTTCCATTTTGAGGACTTGGACGAGGCGATCGACGTGCTCGCGCGCGAGGGCATCGACTGCATCCTTGGCACGCCGTCCGCCGCGCCGCCCGTGTGGATCATCGAAGGGAACCCCGAAATCCAGCCGATGGACGCGCGCGGCATGACGCGGCACTTCGGCGGGCGGCATCACGACTGTCAGTCCAACCCCGCCTACCGCGCGCACATCCGCCGCTTCGTGACTGCCTACGCCAAGCACTTCGCCAAGAACCCGCATGTGGTCGGCTGGCAGGTGGACAACGAGCTGGGCAACAGCCACGGCGACCTGTGCTTCTGCGAAAGCTGCGAGCAGCGCTTTCAGGAGTGGCTGCAAGCGAAGTACGGCGATATCGAATCGCTCAACCGCCGCTGGGGCACGGCGTTCTGGAGCCAGCAATACGACGATTTTTCGCAGATCCAAGCGCCCAGACAGACGGCGTCGGGGCAAAACCCGTCGCAATTGCTCGATTGGAAGCGCTTCTGCTCCGATTTGGTGTGCGAATTCCACCAAATGCAGGCGGACATTCTGCGCAAAGCGTCGCCGGACAAGTTCATCACGCACAACATGATGGGCTTTTCGGACAAGGTCAGCTATTACGACCTTAGCAAGCAGCTGGATTTCGCATCGCAGGACCAGTACCCCGGCGGGCATTTCCGCGCGCGGCTCGACGCGCCGATCGCCCCGCAGATGGCGGCGGAACTGGACATGATTCGCTCGGTGAAGCGCAAGCCTTTCTGGGTGCTGGAGCAGCAAACGGGCGTGACGGGCTGGGAGATCATGGGACGCGCGCCGCGGCCTTTGCAGCTTGCCTTGTGGGCGACGCAGGGCATCGCGCACGGCGCGGACGCGATCGTGTTCTTCCGCTGGCGCTCCTGCCTGTTTGGCACGGAGCAATATTGGCACGGCATCCTGCCGCACAACGGCGTGCCGGGGCGGAGCTACCGGGAGCTGCGCGATTTCATGCGGCAGATGAAGCCGACGCTGCGCCGGATGCAGGGCAGCATGCCGCGAAACGACGCGGGCATCCTGTTTTCCTACGAGCAGGAATATGCCATCGAGATTCAGCCGCATCACCCGCAAATGCGCTATCTGTCGCACATGATGACCTATTACCGCGCGCTGCACGCCCGCAACATCGGCGTGGATTTTCTGCCCGAGGACGCGGATTTTTCGCCATACCGTGTGCTCGTCGCGCCGCTGCAATACCTCATGACCAAAGCGCTCGCCGATAAATTCAAGCGCTACGCGCAAAACGGCGGCACGCTGGTGCTGACGATGCGCGCGGGCGTGAAGGACGAAGACAACCTGTGCTTTGACGAAGGCGCGCTGCCGTGCATGCTGTCGGATCTGTGCGGCGCGGAGGTGCTGGAGTACGACTGCCTGCGCGACATGGAAGGGCGTATCGCGTGGGACGGCGAGGAATACGCCTGCGAATGCTGGAGCGATATCCTCGCGCTGACGACGGCGAAGCCGCTGGCGGTATACGCCAAAGAATTTTACGCGGGCACGCCCGCCATCACGCGCAACGAATACGGCAGGGGCGCGGTCTATTACGTCGGCACGCAGATGCAAGGCGCGCTGGCTGCGCGCTTCGTCGAGGAACTGCTGTCGCGCGGCGAACTGCCAAAGCCGATGGACGCGCCCGAGGGCGTGGAGATCGCCTGCCGCGAAAGCGCGGACAAACGCTGGATATTCGTCCTCAACCACACCGACCGTCCGCAGCCGTTTGACGCGCCGGAAGCGTGGCGATTGTGCTACGGCGAAGCGTCCGGCGCGCTCGCGCCGTATGCCGCGAGGTGCTACGTCGCGGAAAAGGAAACCGTCCCGCGAATCGGACGGGATATCGACTGACCGCAGACAGCGATTGCCCCGGCGGTTCATCAAATATCGGTTCACAAGCGCGGCAAATTGTGGTATGATGCGCCTTGGTCGCAAAAATCACGCCGCGCTTTTTACGCGGTCAGAATGGAGAAAAACGGCATGAACAAAAAGGAACTGGCGGAAATCAAGCGCCGCCTCAACGCGGATAAGGGCAACATCCCGGCGATACTGGGCTGCTATGTGTCGCGGGAAGGCGAGATCATCGCAACGTTCAACGACCCGATGGTTTCCATTCCGCGCGAGGAAGCGGCGCGCTACATGGCTCTGTTTCGGCGCGTGCTGTCCGGAACGCCCGGGGTCACGCAGCAGGACGTTGTGTTTTCCAATGAGGCGGTCATGGACGGCGACGAACACGCGCTGCTGACCGCGCTGCAGGGCAGCGCGCTCAAGGACGAAAGCGCCGTGCGCGCGCTGTACGAGCGCGTCATTCGGTCGCTTGCCATGGAAGACAACTACCTGATCCTGCTCGCGCACGACACCTACGACGTGCCGCGCCGCAAACGGGACGACGAGCGCGCGTCCGGCGGCTTGGACGCGGTGTTCTCCTATTTCGTCTGCTGCGTCTGCCCGGTCAAGCTGCAAAAGCCCGTGCTGCGCTATTGCGTGCCCGAGCGCGATTTCCGCGAGAGCCTGCCCGAATGGGCGGTCGGCGCGCCCGAGGCGGGCTTCATGTTCCCCGCCTTCGACGGACGCGCCGCCAACATCTACAACGCGCTGTATTACGCGCGCGACCCGGAGCAGGCGCACCCCGAGCTGACGGAGGCGCTGTTCGGCATGGGGATGCCGCCCGCGCCCGCGGAGCAGAAGGAAACCTTCAACGCCGTGCTCAAGGAGACGCTCGGGGAGGACATGCGGTTTGACGCGGTGCAGGCGGTGCACGAGCAATTGCTGGACAAGCTCCAGCAGGCGCAGTCCGGCAAAAGCGCCGACGCGCCCGAGGTGTCCGCGCTGGATGTGGCGGAAACGCTCAAAGGCAGCGGCGTAGCGCCCGAGCGCGTGGACGCGTTCGTCCAGCGGTATGAGGAGGCGTTCGGGCGCGGCGTGGTGCTCAGCGCCGCCGCGCTCGTCGACGCGAAGAAGTTCGAGGTGCGCACGCCCAGCGTTGTCATCACCGTCGCGCCCGATTGCTGCGATCTGGTGGAAACGCGCGTGATGGACGGCAAGCGCTACATCCTCATCCGCGCAGAGGACGCGATTCAGCTTAACGGCGCGGACGTGACGCTCAACACCCGCGAGCCATAACGCCATCCGCATAAAAAACGAGCGACCCCGCGCCGATCGGCATGGGGTCGCTCTTTTTGTTCGGGGCTGTTTACAGCCCCCTATGATGCCTAGTTGCGATTACTGCGCGCTGCGGATCTCCTTGGAGAGCTTCATCATTTCCGCGATGCCGTCGTCGACCGACACTTCGCCCAGCATGATGAGGCTGTGCTGCTCGCCGAGCATCTGGTTGACTTCGTCCGCCAGCGGAACAAGGGGACGGTCGAGGTACACGTTCTTGACCTGCAGCGCTTCCAGCGCGCCCTCGGGCATGCCGTCCAGCGCGGCGAACTCCGCCAGCGTTTCGGGGCTGAGGTAGGCGGGGAACTCGCCGATGGAGGTGTGGATCTTCGCGCCTTCCTCGGAGGAGACATACTTGACAAACTTCCACGCCGCGTCCTTCTTGGTCGAAGCGGGGTTGATGGCGGCGGGGGTCACGCTGCCGACGGTGTTGCCGGCTTCCACGCCCTCGGCGTGCGGCAGGGTGGCGATGCCCCAGTTCACGTTATGCTCGCCCGTGACTTTCTTCTGGAGCAGGGTGGAGCAGTACCAGCCGCCCATCGGCATCATCGCCTGATGGCCCTGCATGAACAGGCTCGAATAGTGCAGACTGCCGGTCTTGAGCGTGGCGTAATCCATGCACGTGCCCGCTTCCTGCATGCGGATCACCATGTCGTAGTAGGGCTTGAAGCCGGTCAGGTCGTCGCTCATGATGGTCATGCTGCCGTCGGCGACCGCCCAGTTCTCAACGCACGCCTGCCATGTGTGGAACAGCGCGCCGTAGTTCTTCTCCACGCCTTCGCCGCTGGTGAGCTTGGCGGCAAGCGCCTCAAACTCTGTCCACGTCATGTCGTTGGTGGGATAGGCGATGCCCGCCGCGTCAAAGATGTCCTTGTTGTAGTAGAGGATGTAGTAGCTGCTGGAAACCGGCATGGCGACGAGCTTGCCCTCGTAGAGGAAGTTGTCGGCGATGCCGCTGTAGATGGACAGGTCAACCTTGTCCTGCTCCACATAGGGGGTGAGGTTCTCCATCTGCCCCTTCGCCGCGAGCGTGGGGAACATGGAGGCGTCCTTGACAAAGTACACGTCCAGCTCGCTGCCGCCGTTGAGCATGACGTTGAGCTTCATGTTGTAGTCGGCGGAGGGGATGTCGATGACTTCCACGGTGATTTCGGGGTAGAGCTTGTTGAAGCCCTCCACGAGCTTAGTCATGCGCTTGGTGGTGGAGGCGTCCCAGAAGGACACCTTGATGGTCTCGGCTTCCGCAGCCATGGCGGTGACGGCGAGCATGCTCACCGACAGGATCAGAACCAGTGCGAGCGCGAGGAACTTTTTCATTGCCAGTTCTCCTTTTCTATATTTTCCGGGGTGATCGTCATGTACGATTATAGGAGAACCCGACCGGAAACAACAGCTTCAATCTTCTCATAAAACGATACTTTCTTTTGAAGCCGGGCGCGCTGTTTGTACTTTTTCTCGAAATGGTACATTTTATTGCGCGGTCACGGCTGTAATTTTGCCTGATACTCCCGCGGCGTTACGCCGATATAGCGCTTGAACACCCGCGTGAAATAGTACGCGTTCTCGTAGCCTAATAAATAGGAAATCTCGTATATCTTGTGCGTGCGGCTCTCCAGATAGCTGCACGCCTGCCGGATCTTCACCTCGTTGATGTAGTCAAACAGCGTTTTGCCGTACAGCTTGCTAAAGGACGTGGACAGGTAGCTGGGCGCCATGTTCACGTACTGCGCCACGTCCGACAGCTTGATTTGCTTGTCGATATGCTCCTGCACATACGCGCGCACCTCCTCCACCAGCGCCGGGCGCTCGCTGCTCAATTGCTCGAGCTGCATAAGCAGCGTCCGTTCAAAGCCGTCCAGCCAATGGAGCAGTTGGTCGCGGTTGACCGTGCGGTTGAGCCTGCGGATCGTGCCCGCGATATCGGTC
Organism: uncultured Oscillospiraceae bacterium; assembly: GCA_964512175.1. Taxonomy (GTDB): domain Bacteria; phylum Bacillota; class Clostridia; order Christensenellales; family Aristaeellaceae; genus CAZEIC01. The sequence goes on from CAZEIC010000035.1 coordinate 15,783, forward strand.
GGCTCGGCGTCGTCCTGCCTGCCGCCAAACATGGGCGCAAGCAGCGTCGTCGCCGTGCTGTATAGCTGCGCGCAATACTCGATGCCGCTTCGGCGGGCGTGCGGGATGTCCCGGAGCGTCGCCCGCGCCGCCTGCAGCAGCTTGGCGCACTGCTGCGCGTTCTTCGCCCGCAGCGCCGGAATCAGCTTGCCGCAGATCTCCTCCGGCGAGATCGTCCGCAGCGTCGGCAGCGAGGCGGGCGCTTTGACAAGCTCGCCCGAAAACAGGTAATACTGCCTGCGCAGGTCGTGTTCCTCCTTGAGCAGGCGCTCCAACTGCTCGCCGGAGGACAGGCAGGAAGTCGCGAGCAGCGACAGTTTAGCGGGCGTGAGCGAGCCGCAGCTCGCGGTCAGCTGCGAAAACAGCACCGACAGCAGATCGTCGTACCGTCCGGGGTCGGCGTTCCACACATAGACGGCGACGGCGCTGTGCGATTCGTCGGCAGAAAGCAGCACATGCTTGGGGAAGATGCGGGCGGCAAGGGTGTCGGCAATCTCGCGCACGTTGTCGTATACGCGCGCCAAGTCTTCCTCCGTGTAGGTGTCCACGTCGGGAATCGGGCTGTAATCCAGCACCAGCCGCAGGTACGCGTATCCGTCGAGCGCCTCCGCCTGCCGCAGCGCCTCCGCGCTCTCGGCGGCGCGCTCGCCCTGCATCCGCTGTTCCAGCAGGCGGCTGACGCTGCCCGCGATCACGCGCTCCCGGCGCTTGGGCGCGGCGCTCTGCGCGGCGCGCACGTCGCGCACGACCTCGCGCTGGTCGCAAAACGTCTTCGCCAGCTGCATGGCGGCAAGCAGCGTTTCCTCGTTGAGCTGGCTTTTGAGCAGGTAATCCACCGCCTTGTATTGCAGCGCGGTGCGCGCCATGTGGAATTCCTCGTGGTTGGTGAGCATGACGAAGGCGGGCGCATACGCGCCCATCGACGCCACGCGCAGCACCTCCAGCCCGGACATGCCCGGCATGTTGATGTCGCACACCACGATATCGGGCTGGGATTCCTCGATGATCTGCAGCGCTTGTTTGCCGCTTCGGGCGCTGCCGACGACCCGGAAGCCCTCCTTCTCCCAGTTCACCAGATGCCGGATGCCGGAGAGGATCAACGGCTCGTCGTCAACCAGCAGTACGCTGTACATCTTGCGGCAGCTCCTTCCTGATGGTCACAGTCACGCGGGTATACACGCCTTTCTCGCTTTCAATGGCAAGGCCGCAGTCCGTGCCGTACACCAGCTTGAGCCGGGTGTGCACGTTCTCGATGCCGATGCCGGTCATGCGGTGCTCGCCGCGCTCCTGCTTATCGCGCAGCAGCTCCTCCACCTGCGCGGGGGTCATGCCCGCGCCGTCGTCCCGCACCGTGAGGTACACATGCGCATCGTCCGCGCGCCCGCCCAGCGTCACCGTGCCGAAGCGGTCCGAGCCGTTCACGCCGTGGATGATGGCGTTCTCCACAATAGGCTGGAGCGTCATTTTCACGATCGCGTACCGCCGGATATCGTCGGGCACTTCGTTCCGAAAGGCGAACACGCCGCCGAAGCGCACAGATTGAATTGCCACGTAATCCTCCAGCAGCGCGATCTCCTCGGCGATCGGGATGCGGTCGCCCACGCCCTTCGCCATGTTGCGCAGCAGGCTGGACAGGCTGCGCGTGATGTTGCAGATGCCCGTGTTCTTGGCGACCGTCGCCATCCAGTAAATGGAATCCAGCGTGTTATACAGGAAATGCGGGTTCACCTGCGCCTGCAAAAGCGACATTTCGATGTTCTTTATATCGTTGGTCGCCTGCACGTTCATGTCGATCAGGCGCGATACGCTCAGCACCATTTCGTTCACCACATGCCCGACCTGCCCGATTTCATCCTGCGAGCTTTCGATGGACGGATCGACCGACAGATCGTTGCTCGCGATTTTCCGCAGGCGGCTGATGAGCCGGCTGACGGGCTTGGTGATATAGCGCGTGCTGAGCAGCGCCACGGCAAGCGCGACGGCAAGCGCCGTGACGACGACGATCACCAGCGTGAACAGCATGTTCTGTTGATCCGGCATCAGCTCGGACAGGTTCACATAGCTCCACAGAAGCGCGTCGGACGCCGCCACGTCCATGTGGTGCAGCTCGTACACCGCGCCGTCCACCGTCACGGAATGCTCGTTGGTCTTGAGCGCCTGCGTCGCGCGCTCCGCCAGCCGCTTGTCGCGTTCGTCGAGCACGATGTGCCGCGCGCCGTCGCCGCCGGAGAAAAAGACGCGGTTCACCTGCGCGTAAGGGCGCAGCGCGTCGGAGATGATGTTGGGCGACAGCTCCAGATACAGGTACGCCTCCATGCTGCCGCGGGTCATGGGGATCGGGAACAGCGCGGCGAAGCACTGACCGCCGTAGGGCGTGATGGAATCGCCGAGGATGAAGCGCGGCCGCCCCGGCGTGTTGTTTCTGTCGGCAAACAGCGCGCTGTTGACGACCGCCGCCACGTCCGTGGTGTCGCCGTTGTGTACGTTGCTGGCGTGCACCATCAGCCCCGTGGCGTTGAACGCCAACAGCTTTTGCACATAGGCGTGCGCCGATACCGCGCTGATAAAGACGTTCATGGTGTTCTGCGCGTTGATGGCGTTCGTTTTTTCCGTTTGCGTTTTCAGCCCGGTGTTGCGCATGGCGGTCTGCACGCTGCGGTTAGACGCGCAGGTCACGCCCAGCTCCAGCAGCTCCTCAAACACGCCGTCCACGCGCGTCTTGACCGTGCGAAGCTGAATGTCCTCGATCTGCTCCACCTTCTGGCTGACGATGCGCCGCATATAGGCGTAAATATACAGGTTCGCCAGACCGCCGACGATGAACACGCACAGCACGGTCGACAGCGTGATCTTGAAGTTCAGACCTTTGGGGTTGAGCCGCATCGCGCGTCCTCCTTGCGTGCATTTTATCGATGCCTATTTTATCCGATTCTTGTCTGTTTCGCAACAAAATCAACCAGATTCGTAAAATATGGCAGAACGAAAAATAGTACTATTTTTGATTTGAAATCAAAGAAATAGTATCAGGGAAAGCGCAAATACTTCATTTAGAAATGCCCCCTCCGCTAGTACAATATATGCAAACTGATACGTGGAGGAGGGTACCCATGCAAACCAAGGCGCGCGGCATGTCCATCAACACGCGCAAGACCTTAACGGGTCTGGCGTTTATCCTGCCGAATTTCATCGGCTTTCTGGTGTTCATCATGATTCCCGTGCTGTTCTCCCTCGTGCTCGCCTTCAGCAAGTGGGACGGCTTCACCGCCATAGAATTCGCGGGCATCCGGAACTTCACGAAGATCTTCGCCTCCTCGGTGTTCCGCCGTTCCTTGGGGCTGACGCTGCGCTTCACGGTGTATTCCGTGGCGTTCACCACGGCGATCTCTTTAGCGCTGGCGCTGCTGCTCAACCGCGAAATCAAGGGGCGCAACTTTTTCCGAAGCGCCATCTTCTTCCCCTACGTCGCGTCCGTCGTGGCGATCGGCGTGGTGTGGAACAACATGTTCCAGCCGAGCTACGGCCCTATCAATACGTTTCTGCAATGGCTGGGCGTAGAAAAGCCGCCCATGTGGTTCGCCTCCAGCCAATGGGCGCTTCCCGCCGTCATCATCGTCAGCGTGTGGAAGAGCATGGGCTATTACATGGTCATCTATCTGGCGGGCTTGCAGGGCATCAACCCGGAGCTGTTCGAGGCGGCGAAGATCGACGGCGCGTCCGGCTGGCGGCTGTTCCGCAGCATCACGTTCCCCATGCTCGCGCCCTCCACGTTCTTTGTGGTCATCATGCTCACCATCAACAGCTTCAAGACCTTCGACTTGATATTCGTGCTGACCGAGGGCGGCCCCGGCACGGCGACCACGGTGCTCTCCAAATACATCTACGACCAATCGTTCATTTCGTGGAATTACGGTACGGCGAGCGCCGCGTCGATGATCCTGTTCCTCATCGTCGGCGCGATCACGGTGTTCCAGTTCAAGGCGGAAAAGAAATGGGTCAATTATTAAGAGAGGGCGCGGAGAGATGAAAGCAAAGAATTACGCGGAGAAAACCGGCATATACGCCGCCTTGCTGGCAGTCGCCTTTATCACGCTGCTGCCGCTGGTATGGATGGTCAGTTCGTCGCTGAAAACGGGCACGGACGTGTTCACCGTCCCCATCCAATGGATTCCGCAAAACCCGCAGTGGAACAACTTCCCCACCATATTCCGCAAAGTCCCCTTCGGGCTGTTCACGATGAACACCGCCAAACTGACGCTCATCATCACCTGCATCCAGCTGGGCACAAGCTCGCTTGCGGCATACGGCTTCGCCAAGTGCGACTTCAAGGGCTGCAAAGCGCTCTTTCTGGGCTATGTGGCGACCATGGCGGTGCCGTGGCAGGTGTACATGCTGCCGCAGTACGTGATGATCAACAAGCTGCACCTTGTGGACACGCACATGGCGCTCATCCTGCTGCACGCCTTCTCCGCCTTCGGCGTGTTCCTGATGCGCCAGTTCTATCTGGGCATTCCCAACGAACTGCTGGAGGCGGCGCGCATCGACGGTCTGAACGAGTTCGGCATCTACGCGCGCATCATCCTGCCCCTGTCCAAGCCCGCGCTCGCCACGCTCACGATTTTCACGTTCGTTTCCTCCTGGAACGACTTTATGGGCCCGATGATCTACCTCAACACCACCTCGAAAAAGACGATCCAGTTGGGCATACGCATGTTCATCGGGCAGTACTCCGCCGAGTACGGGCTGATCATGGCGGCGAGCGTGCTGGCGCTCATCCCCGTCATCGTCATCTTCCTGACGTTCCAGCGCTTCTTCGTGCAGGGCGTGGCGTCCAGCGGCGTGAAAGGATGAGGTGCGAAGCATGAAGAACATCCTGCTGCTCATGGCGGACGAGCTGCGCGCCGACGTTGTGGGCTTCGGCGGCAATCCCGTCATCCGCACGCCGCATCTGGACAGGCTGGCGGCGCGCGCGACGGTGTTCCACAACGCGTACACGCCCGCGCCCGTGTGCATTCCGGCGCGCCAGTGCATCGCCGCCGGGCAGCTTCCCACCACCTGCGGCTGTCTGCGCTGGTATGAAGACCTGCCCGCCGGACACCTGACCTTCCCGCGCCTGCTGTCGCAGTACGGCTATGAAACGGTGGCGTGCGGCAAGCTGCACCACGTCGGCCCCGATCAGATGCAGGGGTACACCAAGCGCATGGGAATGGAATGCGAGGTCGCGCAGCCGTTCATCCCCGGTCTGCGCGCGCCGCACGACGCTTTCGCGGCGAAATGGACGCAGGAAAAAGAGGTGCTCCGCGCCACGGCGGGCAAGAGCTATCACGTCCGGCAGGACGAAGTGACCGCGCTCTGCGCCGAGCACTTCATCGAGCAGTACTTCTGCGACCCGTATTACGACCGCGAAACGCCCGAGCGCCCGCTGCTGCTCACGGTCAGTTTCAATCAGCCGCACTACCCCTACGTGGCGGACGCGCAGCTTCTGAAATATTACCTGCCGCGCGTAACGCCCTATCTGGAAACGCCCTCGTTTGACCACCCCTTCCTGCGCCGCTTCGAGGTGCGCTTGCCCGAGGAAGCGCTGCGCAGGGCGACCGCCGCCTATTACGCGATGGTGGAAACGATGGACGGCTATATCGGGCGCGTGCTGGAAGCGCTGCGCAAAGCCGGGCAGGATATAAGCGACTGGCTCGTGATCTTCACCAGCGACCACGGCGAGATGCTCGGGCAGCACGGCGTGTGGGAAAAGCAAAAGTTCTACGAGGGCAGCGCGCGCGTGCCGCTGTTGATACACGCGCCGGGGCAGGATTTCCCCAGACAGTGCTGCAAGAACGTCAGCCTGTGCGACCTGTACGCCACCGTCGCAGAAACGGCGGGCATCCCCCTGCCGCCCGGGCTGGACAGCCGCAGCCTGCTGCCGCTTGCGCAAACCCCGGGCGCGCCGTGGGACGACGAGGCGGTTTGCGTCAGCTGCGGCGACAACCTGATGCTCAAGCGCGGCAGCCTGAAATACCAGTTTTATCAGGAGGGCGCGCTGGAACTGCTGTTCGACCTCGCGCGCGACCCGGACGAGCTTCTCGACGTGCATCAGGACGCGGAATACGCGGCGGCAATGGCCGCTTTCCGTCGTCGCGCGCGCGACTTTGGCTTCTGTCCATCTTCTCTGTAAAGGAGGCGTTCCCAGATGCTGACGGAACGTTTGGAAGGGCTCGCTCTGCGCGAAACGCTGAAACAGGGCGGTCTGCCCTTCCCCAGGGCGCGCGAACGGGCGCGCTGGCAAGCGGTCGCCGAGGACGCGCGAAAGGAGCTGCTTTGCGCGGCGCACGAGCAGGCAAAGCAGCCGTATCCCATCATGACGGCGACGGATTTTCTGGCGTTTCTGCGCACAGGCAGCCGCCAGACGCAGCAAAAGCCCTTTTTCGCGCGCCGTCATAAGCTGATTCTGGAAACGCTGGGCGAGTGCGTCGAACACGAGGGCGCGTTCATGGACGATATCATAAACGGGCTTTGGCTGATATGCGAGGAGAGCTTCTGGGGCGTGAACGCGCACAACGGCAGCTCGCATCCCGGCGCGCGCCCCGCCGCAGAGCATCCGCTGCCGGACGTCGACAACCCGTATATCGACCTGTTCGCCGCGCAGACGGGCGCTTCGCTGTCGCTCTGCTGTTACCTGCTGGAAAGCGAGCTGGACGACGTGACCCATCAATTGATCCGCCGCGTGGAGACGGAGGTGCGGCGCAGGATCCTCGCGCCCTTCATGCAGCGCGACGATTTCTGGTGGATGGGCATGACCCAGAAGCATCTGAACAACTGGACGCCATGGATACTGTCCAACGTACTCGCGTGCGCGCTCGTGTTTGAGCGGGACGCATTCGCGATGGAAGCGCTCATCCGCCGCTGCTTCGTGATGCTCGACCGCTACTTGGAGGGCATCGCGGAGGACGGCGGCTGCGAGGAAGGGGCGGGCTACTGGAACATGGCGGGCGGCTCGCTGCTGGACTGTCTGGAGCACGTCCGCGAGGCGACCGGCGGCGCGGTCAATTGCTACGACCTGCCCAAGCTGCGCGCGCTGGGGCGCTTTCCGCTGCGCCTGCACATCGACGGCGGGTATTACTACAACTTCGCCGACTGCGACGCGCAGCCTACGCTGGACGGCGAACGGCTGATTCGCTACGGCGTGCGCGTACGCGACGACGCGCTGATCGCCTTGGGGCAGGAGGAGCTGGCGCGCCATCCCTCGCATGTGCCAAGCGACCAGTACGAGCTGTACCGCATGCTCTGCCGCCTGTTTCTGCCCGTTCCCGAAGCGCGCCCGCCCCTGCCGCCGGCAGCGCAGGATCATATCGCGTCCCTGTCGCTGTGGCTGTGCCGCCGGGGCAGGCTGTACGCCGCCGCGCGGGGCGGGAACAACGACGAAAGCCACAATCACAACGATTTGGGCGGCTTTGTGCTGTACTGCGACGGCAAGCCGATCCTCGCCGACGCGGGCAACATCACCTATACGGCGGACACGTTTTCGCCGCGCCGCTATACGATATGGAACACCCGCAGCCGCAACCACAGCGTGCCCCTCATCGGCGATACCGAGCAGGCGGCGGGCGCGCGCTATCACGCCGCGCTGCTTTCGGCGGAGCAGGACCGCGCGCTGCTGCAGCTTGCCAAAGCCTACCCGGAGCGCTTGGAGCTCGTCGACTGCACGCGCGAGATCGCGCTGACGGCGCGGCAGTTCCTTGTGACGGACGATATCCTCGCCAACGCCCCGCAGACCTTGGAAGAGGTGTTCATCACGGCGGTCGAGCCGGAGTTGATGGAGCGCGGAAAAATCCGCTTGGGCGCAATCGTGCTGGAGTATCCGCCCGCCATGACGCCCGAGATAACGCCGCTGCCGCATACGGACGAGCGCCTGCTTGCCAGCTATCCCGAGCCCCTGTATCGGCTGGCGCTGCGCGAAGGCGCGGCGCGCCAGCATCGCTGCGCGTGCCGTTTCACGATCGAATCACCGCTGGCGCAATAAGCCGCTGTCGAAGGGAGCATAGCATGGATACGCGGAAGCCATTTCTGGTCTGCATCGATTCGGACGGGTGTATGTTTGACAACATGGAGCTCAAGCACAAAGAGTGCTTCTGCCCCGCGACGGTCAACGTATGGAACTTGCAGAGCGTGTCACGGTACGCGCGCGAGGTCTGGGAGTATGTCAACCTCTACTCGCGCATGCGCGGGGAGAACCGCTTTCCCGCCATCGCGGACACGCTGGCGCTGCTGGCGGGGCATCCCGGGGCGCGCGCGCGCGGCTACCGCATGCCGGACATATCGGCGCTCAAACGCTTTATTCGGGAATCGCCCATATTGAGCGCCAAGGCGCTGGACGACTTCATCGCCGTCAACGGGGCGACGGAGGACTTGCTGACGGCAAAGCGCTGGTCGGCGGAGGTCAACGCAAACGTCGACCGCATCGTGCGCAACGTCGCGCCCTTTCCGAGCGCGACCAAGGCGCTGGAAACGCTTCGCCGCCGCGCGCACATCGCGATCGTGTCGCAGACGCAGACGGAGACGATTCGCCGCGAATGGGCGGAGCACGGGCTTTTGCCGCTGGCGGACGAAGTCAACGGGCAGGAGGTCGGCAGCAAAGCGGATTGCATTACAAAGGCGCGCGGGCTTTGCTACGACACGCGCCATACCCTGATGATCGGCGACGCGCCGGGCGACGCGGCGGCGGCGGAAACGGCGGGCGCGCTGTTTTACCCCATCGTGCCCGGACGCGAGGACGAAAGCTGGACGCAGCTGGAAAGCTTATCGGAGCGCTTCTTCTCGCTGGATTACGAGGGCGAATCAACAAGCTGATCCACGACGACGGCATCGAGTTTTGACAAAGGAGAATTGCCA